>JANMVC010000595.1:0-5568 GCA_031392315.1 Pyrinomonadaceae bacterium
GCCGGGTCCCACGCCGGACTCTGAGCATTAAACATGTCGTCGGTAACGCGGCGCACGCGACCATCTGCTGAACTCCAAATATGGATCGATGAATTGCGGTTGGAATTCGCGGGCATGCTGAAGGCGATGAAATTTCCGCGCGGCGACCAGGTGTAATCGCGAATCTGACCGAAGCGCGAATCAGCAATCTCCGTAACCTTCTTGTCGGCGACAGTCACGACATAGAGCTTGCCGTCCTTGTCACTGAAAGCGATGCGCTTGCCATCGGGCGACCACTCCGGCTGGTATCGCATGGCGCTGCCACCGCGGGTGATCTGTTCAGCCGGCTTCAGGCCGTCCTGCGGCGCGATATAAAGCTCTTCCTCGCCGCTCATGTCGGAGATGAACGCGATGCGCCCACCATCGGGCGACCATGTGGGCCACTTGTCGTGCGCGCCCGAAGAGTGCGTCAGGTTGCGCGTCGGGCCTTTTTCAATCGGCGCGGTAAACACGTCGCCGCGGGCATTAAAGATCGCGCGTTCGCCTTTGGGACTCAACCCCACCGATTCCATGAAGGTACCGACAGGAATTCGGCTCGGACGAAGTGACAACCCTTCGTCAGGCACGTTGATGGAGAGACCAGCGCTGCGGCCGCTGCGTGTGTCAAGCACTTGCAGTTCGCCGTTTAGTTCATAGACGATGCGGCCTTCATTGTCGGAGCTGGGCCAGCGCACGTCCCAGGTTTTGTTGTTCGTGACCTGCGTGGTCTTGCCGTTGTCGTAGGCGTAGAGATTAAAGTGCCCATCGCGATCGGAATTGAAATAGACCGTGTTGCCCACCCACATCGGATCGCGCGACGGTCTCGGTCCTTCAGTTATCTTTTTCGCCGCATAGCTTTTCAGATCGAAGATGTAGAGCGCGTTTGCCTGGCCGCCGCCGTAACGTTTTTCGGTACGGAAGTCGCGCGACTGCGGCGAGTAAGCTATCTGCGCGCCGTCGGGAGAATAGTCGCCCGATCCGGCGGTGGGCATCGGCAGCGCTTCGGCCGGGCCGCCCTCTACCGACACGCTGTAGAGCTTGGCAATTGGCAGCGCCCACGAGTCGCGTTGCGAACGGAAGAGGATGCGTTTGCCGTCGCGGCTCCAGCCGTGCACGTGATTGTCCCAACCCCAGCGCGGCGTCAATGGGCCCTTCGCCGGATAGAAAGTTAACTGGCGCGGCACGCCGCCCATGGCGGAGACGACGTAGACCTGCTCGTCGCCGTCATACTGCCCGGTGAAGGCGATCCACTTGCCGTCTGGCGAAAACTTCCCAAACACTTCGATGCCCGGATGCGATGTCAGCCGCATGGCCGAGCCGCCGGAGGCGGGCGCAGTCCAAAGGTCGCCGCCGTAAGTGAACACGACGCGGTCGCCGTGGATGTCGGGAAAACGCAGCAGCTTGGTTTGGGCCGCGGCGCTGGAGGCGCAAACGAGTGCGCAGAAGATGATGGCGGCACCGCGGATTGATTTAAGGAAGTGGTGTGTAGACAAGATAGAACCCTCCGTGGAAATTAACTTCGGTCTCATTCACACCGCACTTTAGTGCGGTGAGTAGGTAACGCCGATCCCACCGTTTCGCTATCGATAACGATCTGCATCACCTGGCTGAAGCCAGGTGTTAATGAGATTCGCTCGACCTCCAAACTGCGCCGCACTATCGCCGGTTTTTGAAAGCGTCGTTTAGTTCCGTGTGACGGCTGGTCAAGGGAACCTCGCGGCCGTCGATAAAAAGATGCCGCACGTGCGTGCGCGTCTCGAGCAAGTCGCCGTCAGTCACCACCAGGTTGGCCATCTTCCCAACCTCGATCGAACCCAGTCGATCAGCGACGTTCATGATCTGCGCCGGATAAAGCGTGACTGCTTTCAGCGCCTCGGCTTTTGGCAAACCAAACGCTGCGGCCATGCCGGCGTAGAAGGGAAGATTGCGAACGTTGGGCCCGCTGTCGCCAGTCGAGATAGCGAAACGCACACCCGCCTGCTGCAACTTCGCGGCGTTCTCATAAAGCGAATCGTAGAAATCGTCTTCGCGAATCGGCAGGTCCCAAATGCCGGTCAGGATTACGGGCACGTTCTTCTCTTTCAGGAGACCAACAATCTTCGCCGCATCGTCGCCGCCGAGAATGATGGGTTTCAGTTTCATCTCCTCGGCAAACTTGATGGCTCCGCGCATGTCGGTTTCGCGTTCAGCACGGAAGATCACCGGGCGCTCGCCGCGCACGTAAGGGACCAGCGCTTCGAGCACCACATTGTGCGCGGGCCGCGGCAAAGCTTTGTCTTTCGCGTAAGCATCCTGAGCGCGACCGTAAGCTTCGCCCTCGCGTAGCATCTTGCGAATCTGGTCGACCTGACGATTTGCTGCGGCGAGCGCTTCGGTGAGATTGGTTTCTGTTTGGGCGCCTCCGAAAGCACCGCCGCCGGCGCTGGTGCGCGGATAATTGATGACGAGGGCCGCATAAGGAACGACGGCCATTTCCGCCGGGCTGGTGCCAACCAAATTGATTAGTGCACCCTGGCCGGAAATCAACCCACCAACAGGAAGGGAAAGCGCGCTGGTGACGCCATCGACGCGCGTCACTGCGATGTGCGCGCTGTGCGGATTCACCGCGATGATCGCTTTCGCATTCGGATTCAAGTCGCCGACTTCCGCCGTGTCCACTGTGCCGGAAGCGCCCTGTCCCACTTCAACCAAGCCCATCGCGGTGCCGGCATCGATCATTCCGGGATAGACGGAAAGGCCGCGCGCGTCTATTGTCCGCGCGCCGGCGGGAATAGTGACGCTGGCGCCGACGGCTTCAATGCGCCCGTCGCGAATGACGACTGTACCCCTTTCAAACTCCGGACCGCTGACGGTGACGATGCGTGCGTTGGTGATGGCGTAGACGCCACGCGGTGGTGTAACGCCAGACTGCGTGGTCGGGTTGCCAGGCTGTTGTGCGGATGCGGAGACGCCGAGGATCCCGAACGCAAAGAAAACTGCGATGAATAAATTCAACCGCTTACTGCCGTCTGCCGTCTGCCGTCTGACCTCTGCTTTCATCGGTGGTCCACCTCCCCCGTGTCTCCCTTGCCCAGATCGTCATCGTGAGCCGGACGCCGTCCGCGCGGAGTACGCGGGGAGGCGCCGCCCGCGGGTGGACGATTCGGTTCAGCCGCCTCGAGCGCGGCGCGTTCCTTCTGAAAGTCGGCGCGGCGCGCAAGATCCTGTTGCCGGTCGAAATAAATCTGGCCGTCGATGAACGTTGTATCCACGCGCGCGTAAACGCTGAGCGGGTGGCCATTCCAAATCGCGATGTCGGCATCCTTGCCCACTTCGATTGAGCCCACGCGATCCTGAATGCCGAGTTGCCAGGCCGGATTCCAGGTGATGAGTTTCAATGCCTCGGTTTCGCTCAGGTCGCCATAGCGCATCGCTTTTGCAGCTTCAATGTTCAAACGACGAGCGCGCTCATCTGAATCGGAATTCATCGAGACGTTCACACCGGCGCGGGTCATAATCGCGGCGTTGTAGGGAATCGCATCGTAGGCTTCGATCTTGTAGCTCCAGTTGTCGGCGAAGATCGAAGCGCCCGCGCCGTGTTGCGCAATCTCCTTCGCCACCTTGTAGCCTTCGAGCGTGTGCTGGAAAGTTTTGATCTTGAAACCAAACTCATTCGCCACATTGATCAGCATCAGGATCTCGTCAGCGCGATAGCAATGCGCATGAACGAAGCGCTTGCCCTCCAAAACTTCGACGAGCGGTTCGAGTTGCAGATCGCGGCGCGGAGCGACCAGGTTTTTCTCGCGGCGCGACACGGCAGCGCTATGCTCGGCCCAGGTTCGCTGGTAGTCGCGCGCGCGGGTGAAGGCGTCGCGAATTACTTCTTCGACGCCCATGCGTGTGGCCGGATATCGGCGCGTCTGTCCGGGCTGGGGTTGAAAACTGGAGCGCTTCGGATTCTCGCCCAAAGCAAACTTGATCCCGGGCATCGCTCCGGGAAACAGAAACTCCTCGACCGGCCGGCCAAACTTGATCTTCACCACGGTATTCAAACCGCCAATCGCGTTGGCCGAACCATGCAGCAAATTGAGAGCGGTGACGCCGCCGGCCAATCCGCGATAGAGATCGATGTCGTTGGGATTGAGCACGTCGCTGGTGCGGGCCATTGACGTAACGGAGAGACTGCCTTCGTTGATCGTGTCGAGCATCGAGTGGGAATGGGCGTCGATGATGCCCGGCATGACGTACTTGCCGGCGCCGTCAATAACGCGGGCGTCGGCCGCGGCCTTCAGATTTTTCCCGAGCGCGGCAATCTTGCCGTTGCGGATCAGCACGTCGGTGTTCGTAAGCGTGCCGCGCGTGATCGTCAGGACGGTCGCGTTACGGATCAGAGTCTCCGTTGCGTTGCGATCCTGGGCCGCAGCCGCTGGGAGGAAACCGACAAGCAGAGCGCACGCGATAGAGTAGGTGAACAGTCGTTTCATCATTTCAACCTTTTTGGAGTGCGGTGACCTGTCACCGCTTTGGTCGGCCGCGACCTGTCGCGGCCCTTCAATAAACTCAGATGGAAGGCGGCGCCAGGCCGCCGCGGGCAAAAGCGGTGACAGGTCACCGCACTCCAAAGAGAGGCTTCTCTTAACGCATCGCCGGCGGCGCGGCGGCGCGCGTGCCAGTGAATGTCCCGGGAGTGCGACCGACGATGGTCACCGAGCCTTGCATTTCGCTTCCAGTAATTCTTCCAGCGAAGGCGGCTTCGACGGTTTGGCCTTCCAGTGTGACTGGAACTGTGAAGCGAACCTCGCCACCTGAACCCGCTGAACCGTTTGCTATCTCGCCGGTAAGTCCGCCCTGCATTGAACCGCTCAGGCGTTCGCCTTCCTGCTGTAGGCTCAGGGTTGCGGCCAGGTCGCCGCCACCAAGATTGATGTTAAGCGTCCAGGTGCCGGTGGCTACCGTGCCCCCGGCCGCGCTCGGAACCAGAGTTAAGTCGATGGGACGACCATCGATAAAGACGTGAGTAATCGTGCGATTGCGGTCAAACAGATCCCCGCGGGTCACCAACAGGTTGGCGATCTTTCCGGTCTCAATCGTCCCCAGCCGATCGGAAACGCCCAGAATTTCAGCCGGCCAAATCGTCACCGCGCGTAGGGCATCCTCGCGCGACAGTCCAGCCTCGATTGCGCGCATGAGATTGGCGCGGAAGTCGGCGATGCTGGTCATGCCGCCTGACTGAAAAGCGAATTTGGCGCGCGCGGTGACCAACCTGGCCGCAGCCTTCGGAGCTTCCACGCGCTCGCGCAAAACCCTCACCGGTTCCGGATCCGCTTCCGGCAATGCGGCTGTGGTGCGCCGCGGAAAGTTTAGTGATAACAAAACGGGAACCTTGCGTTCGCGCAGACGGTCGGCGACTTTCGACGACTCCATTCCGCCCGCGATGATTGCTTTGAGTTTGAACTCGTCAGCTAGACCCAGCGCGCGTTCAATCTCGCGCTCGCGATCGGCATACATCACGACCGGCATCGCGCCATCAAGCACGGGCAACAAAGCGGCCAGCGCTCGGTCTTGATCAGG
>JANMVC010000659.1:0-5342 GCA_031392315.1 Pyrinomonadaceae bacterium
CGTCGATGTGTTCGTAAAGGAATTTCAATCGCAGCCCGTCGCCGTGACCGGCGCCGTCAAGAGCGCGGCAAACTTCAAACTCCAACGCCAGGTGAGATTGCTTGAGTTGTTGAGTTTCGCCGGCGGCCCTTCCGACGCTGCCGGCCAGACCGTGCAGATAGTCCATGTGGGTGGCCCGTCACCTTGCGACAAAAATACTAACGCTGCCACTGACGGCCTGGTCTCTTACAAGTTGGCCGACACTCTGAATGGCGTCCCGGCAGCAAACCCTTTCGTTCGTCCCGGAGATATCGTGCGCGTGCTTGATGCCGATCAAGTTTACGTTGTCGGAAACGTGTTGCGGCCTACGATGATTCCTTTGAAGGAGCCCATCACAATCTCCAAAGCAATCGCCATTGCCGGCGGCACCGCGCAGAGCACAAAGAAAGACAAAGTGAGAATTGTCAGACAGACTCCGGGCAGCATAACCAAACAGGAAATCTTCGTTGACCTGGATGCAATAGAAAAGAAGAAGGCCGAAGACGTTCTCCTGGTGGCCAACGACATCGTTAATGTCCCCATCTCGGGAACGAAGAGTCTCCTTCGCAGCCTGATCGGCACCATCGCGCCGGCCGTTTCGCAGATGCCGGTGCGCATAATTCCTTAAACTGACGTTGCCTGCCAGCATTGCTACTACATTACGAGTCGGGGATTAGTCTTTAGCAGTTAGGACGACTCAGTTATGAACGAAACCCCAAACCAAAACAAACAGTTGGACCTCATGCCTTCCCACCAGACGCAGGATCTTTACCCGCGGGATTCGTTTGCTCCCCCGCCGGGTTACAGCATGGACTATGGTCCCGAAGGCGAGGCCCACCTGCGCGACTATTGGCGCTCGGTCCGCAATCATCTCTGGCTGATTTTGATCATCACGGCCGTGATCACCACAGTCGCCGCCGTCTACATGGCCCGGCAGCCAGACATCTACGCGGCCCGCGTGCGCGTGCAAGTCGATGCCGACACTAATCCCGGCATTGGCGCCTTCAAGGGGAATCAGGTGATTGTTAACAACACCTACGAGAACCCCATCTATATCAATACGCAGATTCAAATTCTTTCCAGCGCTTCACTCCTAAGCCGAGTGGTCAAGACCTTAGACCTCGAACACAATCAGGGCTTTCTCCGGCCCACCGGACAGAATCGCTCGACCTGGCAGAGCCTCCTACGCATGGTCGGGATTGGCCGCAACACACCTGAGCCGGAAGTGCCGCGACCCGCCGAACGCCTGACGCTGGCCGCATCCAAAGACCCGGCCACTTCTTCAGACAATCTGGAAGAGGTCAATAAGCTCTGGCCTCATGTGGCTTCGCTCCAGCGTTTACTGGAAGTGCAGCAAGTCAAAGACACGCGGCTAATCGAGATTAATTTTACCCACTCAAATCCCGAGGTCGCCGCCAAAGTCGCCAACACAATTGCTGAAGTCTTTGTCCTCATCAATCTGGAAAAAAAGACGGAGACCAATGCCACCACCGGCGACTTCCTGCAAAAGCGCATTGCCGAACTCCAGTCGGAGATCCGCACCGGGGAAGAGAAGTTGATCAACTATGCCAAGAGCAATCAAATTCTCTCGCTTGACGCGAGCCAGAACACCGTCGTCGATCGGCTCGTGGGCCTTAACAAGCAACTGCTCGAAGCGGAGAATGAACGCAAGATTGCGGAAGCTGCTTTCCGCGTAAATCAGGAACCCGGCGTGGCCGAAGCTACCGCCGCCGGCAACACCAAGGAACTCGAAGCCAAGCTGGTTGACCTGAAGCAGAAGCGCGAACAGTTGCTGGTAGACAATACGGAGGAGTGGCCCGAAGTAAAGGAAATCACCAAGCAGATCGCGGGGCTACAGAAACAGATACAGGAATCCAGTTCGACCGCTGTCTCCACCGGATCGAAGTTGGTTGAGAGCCGTTATCACCAGGCACTCGATCGTGAGCGCGCGTTAAGAAAGTCTTTCAACGAACAGCGCGGCACCACCCTCACCCAGAATGAAGCCGCGATCAACTATCGAATCATTTCGCAGGAGATTGAAACCAACAAGGGCCTTCTTGATGGCCTGCTCCAACGCTCAAAGGAAAACGACGTCTCCACAGCCGGAACCCAAAACAACATTCACATCGTAGACTACGCGCCCACGCCCAAGTATGCGGTGGGCCCGCGACGTTTTCAGGTCATCGCTGTTGCGCTGCTTTTGTCACTCACCTTTGGTGTCGGCCTGGCGCTCTTCCTCGAGTATCTCGACGACACTGTCGACACTCCTGACGATGTGGAAAAAGCTCTCCATCTTCCGGCGCTCGCAGTCATCCCCCTGATGGAGGGTCAACTAAAACGATTCCTTCCAAACGCACTGCAGCGCAGCAAGTCAAACGGGAATGGTGCTCTGGCCCTGCTGACCGGTTCGGAGACGCGCTCAGCGCTCGCCGAGTCATACCGTCAGTTGCGCACCTCAGTCCTGTTATCAAAAGCTGGGCGAGCCCCGAAGACGCTGCTGGTCACTTCGAGCCTGCCGGGTGAAGGCAAGACGACGACGGCGATTAACATGGCCACCAGCATGGCGCAAACTGATGCGAAGGTATTGATTGTCGACGCCGACATGCGCCGGCCGCGCATGCACGCGATCTTTCATCTTTCGAACAAGCAGGGCCTGAGCGCCATCCTTTCAGATGAGCTTACTGAAGCCGAAATACTGGCCATGGTCCAGAAGGACGAAGAGAGCGGGCTCTACGTCCTGACCTGTGGCCCCGTTCCACCAAATCCCGCCGAACTACTCGGGTCGGATCAGATGCGCCGCTTGCTGCAATACCTGGAAGCAAACTTCACTCACGTCATCATTGATTCGCCGCCCGTCGCGTCGTTTACAGATGGCGTGTTGTTGGGTTGCCTGGTTGACGGAGTGTTGCTGGTGGTCTACGCCGGCAAGAGTTCCCGTGAGATTGCGCGCCGCGGGCGGCAGGTGCTGCTTGACGTCGGCGCGAAGATCATCGGCGTGGTCCTGAATAAGGCCCAGCTCCGGCCCCACGATTATTATTACTACCAGAGCTACTACGGCTCCTCTTATTACAAGAGCTCAGACACCGGCGCCGAAGCGTCGTAAGAATTGCGAATTGCGAAATGCGGTGGCCCGGCCGTGAGGGAGGGCGTACACTCCACCAATGAGGTGCCAAAACCATGAACAACGAGGACGTTGAACGCATGGAAAGGCAGATGGCCTTTATCCTCGATCGGCAGGCACAGGCTGAAGTGCGCTCGGCTGAGGCAGACAAGCGCTCTGCGGAAGCAGACGAGCGATGGGCTAAAGCAGACGAGCGTTGGGCCCGAACCGAGGAAGGTATTCGTAGCCTCTTAGCTATCGCCACTGACCGCTGACCGCTGACGACCGACCACTGACCACTGACCACTGACTGCCGACTGCCGACTGCCGACTGTTCCCCCGTTCTCCCCTGATGTCTTCAATTCCGCAATCCGAAATTCGCAATTCGCAATCGCCCTCGCCCTCGTTCCCCACGCTCCGCATTCAGCCTTCCCGCGGCTGGGTGTCGCTGAAGCTGGGCGAACTCTGGGAATATCGCGAGCTGCTCTACTTCCTCATCTGGCGCGACATCAAAGTGCGCTACAAACAGACCGCGCTCGGCGCCGCCTGGGCCATCATCCAACCATTCTTCACTATGGTGGTTTTCAGTCTCTTCTTTGGCCGGCTCGCCAAGGTGCCTTCCGACGGCATTCCGTATCCCATTTTTAGTTTCGCCGCGCTGGTGCCCTGGACCTTCTTCGCCAATGGGCTCGGGCAATCGTCAAACAGCCTCGTCGGCAGCGCCAACCTAATCACCAAGGTCTATTTCCCACGGCTCACCATTCCGATTGCTTCCGTGCTCTCGGGCGTCGTGGATTTCGCGCTCGCCTTCGTCGTGCTGCTCGCCATGATGCTCTACTACGGCATCCTGCCGACGCTCAACGTGCTTTGGCTGCCGCTGTTTCTGCTCTTGGCGCTGGTCGCATCTCTCGGGGTGGGCCTCTGGCTTTCGGCTTTAAATGTGGAGTATCGCGACGTGCGCTACGTGGTGCCCTTCATCACCCAGTTCTGGCTCTTCGTTACCCCGATTGCTTATCCAAGCAGTTTGCTGCATGAACCCTGGCGCACACTTTATGGACTCAATCCAATGGTGGGTGTGGTGGAAGGATTTCGCTGGGCGTTATTGGGAACTAAGACCGCACCCGGCCCCATCATCGCGGTCTCGGCCACAGCGGCTTTAGTAATTCTCGTTACCGGCGCCTTCTATTTCCGCCGCATGGAAAAGACCTTCGCCGACATTGTATGAGGTCGGCGCTCTGGCTTCTGATTCCAGTTTGCTGACCACTGACCTCTTGTTCTCGGATCTTTGCGGGTTGTGATATTTTCATACACATGAGCACTCTTGCTGAAATTAAGGCTGCGGCAGATTCTTTGCCACCTGAGCAGAAGGAAGAGTTGTTGCGCTTCCTTGCCGCCCGATTGCGTCCGGCTGAGGAAGCCGGCGGTAAGGCAGTGCTGGTCAATGGGCCAAACAATACTTTGCTGTTAGAGGCCCCTCACGGCGCGCCGCCGATGACTACTGAAACGGTCAAGCGAATGCTTGAGGACTTCCCGTGAAAGGCTGGTTGCTTGATGTCAACATTCTGCTTGGCTGCTCTTGGAAGAGTCATGCGGATCATTCGGCACTGCTCGATTGGTTGTTGCAGGCCGATGAGTGGGCTACTTGCCCGATTACCGAATTGGGCTTTGTGCGCGTTAGCATGACTACCGCCTATCAGGCTTCCTTTGAGGACGCGCTAGAGTCCCTGGCCACTCTTCGTGCTCTGCCAGGCCATCGCTTTTTAGCCGATGACTTGGATGCGGTTTCCCTGCCTGCTCTGACCAGCTACAAAGAGATAACCGACGCGCATCTTGTTACCTTGGCGACGCGGCACGGATTGAAGTTGGCGACGCTGGATGCTGGTTTGATTACTAAGGCGTGGGCAGTTGGAGTTGCGGAGAATCCACTCTGACTTCTGACCTCTGCTCTTCTAACATGTCTTCCGTTCCGCAATTCGCAATTTCGCAATTCGCAATCCGCCCTCCGGGCGTGAAATGTTTCGACCAGGAAACTCATACCCACCAGAGGCCGACAGATAAGTTTCAGATGCAAGTAGGTAAGTCTCAAGTGACAGTGGATAAGGTTCCGCAGGCTTTGGATAAGTCTCAGGTCGCGGCGGATAAGCTTTCCGGGGCGAAAGATAAGGCTCAGCTCGCCATGGATAAACTTCCCGGCGCGAAAGATAAGTCTCAGACCGCCAGAGAT
>JANMVC010000047.1:0-2824 GCA_031392315.1 Pyrinomonadaceae bacterium
AGACTGCGCTCGTCGTGATGCAGGAGATCAATAACGACCAGGGCGACGTCTTCGGGTTGCAGTTGCCAGTCCTGATCACTGGTGGGTGTATCGCCGCCGAATTCGGTGTTCACGGAACCGGGCATGATGTAACTGACCTTGATGCCGTCGTGCCTGACTTCCTGCATCAGCGCTTCGCTAAACCCGTTGAGACCAAACTTCGAGGCATTGTAAGCCGCCATCTTCGGATGCGCGTTTGTGCCGGCGAGCGAGGAGATATTGATGATATAGCCGCCGCCACGCGTCTTCATTAACGGGATCGCCTCGTGGCAGCAATAAAAAACGCCGAAGACATTGGTTTCCATGATCGCGCGAAAGTCGTCCGGCGACATGTCTTCCACCGTTTCAAACTTACCAATGCCGGCGTTGTTGATGAGAATATCGAGACCGCCGAAATGCGACACCGTCAGATCAAACAGCGCTTGAATCTGCGGGTAAACTCGAACATCCGCGACGATCCCGGTAACATCTCCGCCCTTCAAACTGCTGAGCGCCTCCAATGCTTCGTCAATCTCTTTGCGGCTGCGGGCGCTCACGCAAACATTTACGCCCGCCTTAACGAGCGCTGCGGCAATGCCGCGACCGATGCCTTTCGTGCCGCCGGTGACGATTGCTGTTTTCCCGTTTAGCTCCATCACTCACCCAACAACGCCATCGAAGAAATCCACCACCCCAGTCTCCAGCGAATACTCCGCGCCAACCACAACCAGCGCGTCGTTCTTAATCATCTGTTCCAGAATCTCCGATCCGTGTCGCAGGTGATTCGTCGACTCGCGGATGTTGGCCCGCACTGCTTGCCGCACCAGCTCATCCGGATTGAACCTGAGATCCGTAGCCAGCAATCCTTCGACTGAAGGCCGCACGCGGTCGACTATCGAACGCAGGTTTCGCGATTGATGATCGGTTTGTTGCTGAAGTTGTTCCAACGTTGCCAGGATCGCGCCGCACCGGGAATGTCCCATGACAACCACCAAACGCGTGCCAAACTGAGAGGCGGCAAACTCGACGCTGCCCACTTGCGACGAAGCGACGATGTTTCCGGCAACCCGGATCACAAAGAGATCGCCCAGCCCCTGGTCGAAGACGATCTCTGCCGGCACCCGGGAATCGCTGCAACCGAGAATGATGGCAAAGGGTTCCTGCCCTCCCGCCAACTCGTTGCGTCTGGCCTGGCTCGTCAGCGTGTCACCGCTCCGAGCGTCTGACACAAAACGACGATTTCCTGCTTGTAGGCGTGCGAGGGCTTCGTGCGCTGAAATCATCTACGCGTCATTCTCCGCCGGCTTCCCTGGATTTAGACCTGTCTATCTTGCAGCCGGCATCGTCACGCTGCGGTTAAGAATAACGCCAAACTCAGTGCCCGACTTTACTTCAGCGTCCTTCTCTTTTTCGTAAACTCGTGCTCCAGTGCCGAGCGCGCCGCCAATGATCGCGCCAATGCCAGCGCCTTTACCGCCACCGGCAATCGCACCAATGATCGCGCCCGTGGCTGCGCCGCCGCCGATGAAGACTGCGTCACGTTTGCGGTTGCTGCCGCCTGCGACAGTGCCCTCGTTGTCGTCGTTCACGTCGTCAGCCTGCAAGGTCGAGAGCGAACCGTTAATCGCATAGCTGGTTCCGCTGGGCAATTGGACTGAAGTAAAGGCCACCAGGATCGTTCCCGGACTCCGCCTTCCCGCCTGCTTCACCGAGCTTACACGTCCCCAAACCTTGCTGCCGACGGGAATCACTTCCACACCGCCCGTCGCATGCACCGGCTCGGTGACATTCGCTGAGAACCGATCGCCGACCCGCGCTGTGCGTGAACTCAGTTGCTCATTCAAGCGAACCCGAATCACTGTGTTGGCGGCAACTGTGTAGGTGGGCACGACAACTTTGCGCACCACGGCGCGTCTGCGCGGTCGGCGGCGTCGCTGTGCGGACACTTCCAGCACTGTGCCTGCCAAAATGGTCACCAAAACAAGAAGGCTGATTGCCCTCGCGACTAGCTTTTTATTCTTTATCGTCATCGCTGTTTCCTCCCGTAACGACGCCCGGCGTCGGGTTAAATTCATTGCTCCAGACTTCTGTTTTCGTCGGAGCACAGTGTTTGTGTATGGTGAATTATACACCGCGATCAGGCGGGTTACGACGCCTGCAATTTCTTCTTCAATACTTCGTTGACTACCTTTGGATTTGCTTTCCCCTGCGATGCCTTCATCACCTGGCCCACGAAGAAGCCCAGCAAGCTTTCCTTGCCGGAGCGATAGCTGGCGAGTTGTTGCGGATTCGCTGCCAACACTTGATCGATCATGCCTTCGATCTCCGCCGCGTCGCTGAGTTGAATCAGGCCCTGTTCGTCGATGATCGTCGAGGCGCTCTTGCCGGTTCGAAACATTTCCACGAGCACATCCTTGCCTTGCTTCCCGCTAATCTTGTCTTCATCAATTAGTTTGACAAAAGCGCCGAGGTCCGCAGCCGAAACTGGCGAGGCACTGGCGACCAGACCCGCGCTTTCCAGCTCGCGCAAGAGTTCAGACCGGATCCAATTTGCGGAAGTGCGAGCGTTTCCCGAAGCCTCGACCGCGGCTTCGTAGTAGTCAGCCAGCGAACGCTCTGAAGTCAGTTGCGAGGCATCGCTAAAAGAAAGTTGATAGTCCTGCATAAACCGGCGCCGCCGCGCTTCCGGCAATTCCGGCATTTCCGCCTTCACCCGCTCGATAAATTCATCCGAGACGATCAATGGCGGCAGATCCGGCTCCGGAAAGTATCGATAATCATGCGCTTCTTCTTTGGAACGCATCAC
>JANMVC010000111.1:0-2521 GCA_031392315.1 Pyrinomonadaceae bacterium
TTCACAAGGCAAGACGGTTTTAGTTCCAACTGACGAAGCGCGTGCCGACGGATTTGAGAAAACCCTGGCGCGCTACGCCACCGCGCGCACGCGAGCGATCTACTACAACACTCCACAGAATCCAACCGGCGTTGTGTTCACACGTGACGAAGCATTGGCCGTGGCGCGATTTGCGCAGGAGCGCAATCTAATTGTCTTCGCTGATGAAGCCTACGAAGATCTGGTTTACGACGGTGAGCACTTTTCCATCGCCTCGCTTGACGGCATGTTTGAACGCACCCTCACTTTGTTCACGCTCTCGAAGTCGTATGCAATGACGGGCTGGCGTTTGGGTTACGCAGTCGCCCCCGAACCCTGGATGACTGGAATGCGCAAAACTACTCTCTATTCCTCAAACGGAGTTTCGACGCCGACTCAGTGGGCCGGTTTGGCCGCACTGACATCCGCATCAGATATGCTGGAAACAAATCGACGCGCATATCAAGAGCGCCGCGATTTGATGTTGGCCGGCCTCAACGAACTTGGGCTGACTTGCGAAAGCCCAGCCGGCGCGTTCTATGCGTTTCCGGATGTTACAAGTATTGACGCCGACAGTCGCAAGGCTGCCGAGATTCTTCTCGAACGCGCGCAGGTGGCTACTGTACCCGGCGTCGTCTTTGGGCTGCACGGCGAAGGCCACTTGCGCTTTTCCTTTTCCACTTCAATCGAAAACATCGAGGCCGGCCTGGATTCTCTACGGCGAAATCTTTAACTATCTCAATCGGCCACAGATTTTCACGGATGGACACGGATCAGAAAAACCACCCGTCCGCGATTCTTGCTTTGGCTTGTATCCGTGTGAATCTGCGCTAATCTGTCGCTATTCGATCCATGAACGAATTCGATTTCATCAAGAAGATAAGAGAACGCGCGCAAGCACGGGGCGCTTCGTCTGACTTGCTTCAAGGAATCGGCGACGACGCGGCCGTGTTCAATGCAACGTCGGGCTCCAATCTCGTAATAACGACTGACCTGCTCATCGAAGACGTTGACTTTCGTCACGACACCACGCAGCCAAGCCTGCTGGGCCATAAAGCACTGGCTGTTTCCCTCTCGGACATCGCCGCCATGGGCGCGCGGCCTCGTTGGGCCATGTTGTCGCTCGGTCTCCAACAGGCTGTTTGGGAGTCTGATTTTGCCGACAAGTTTTATGACGGCTTTTTTCAACTGGCGGATCGGTATGGAGTAAAACTGATTGGCGGCGACGTTTCGCGTACACCCGACAAGACCGTGATTGACTCGATTGTGATCGGCGAATGCGCAACCGGACGAGCGGTCTTGCGTTCAGGCGCGCAACCCGGCGACCAAATCTACGTGACGGGTTTTCTCGGCGACGCGGCGGCGGGACTGCGTCTGCTTGAGCGCGGTGCACGCTTGCCTGCGCCGGGAGCCTCAACTGAAAACCTTTACTCGACCGACGGACCAGACCGAGGGCCGCATCCAATCGATTCCCTGCTCCGCCGGCAGCTGAAGCCCGAGCCTCGCGTCGGCTGGGGCATACTGCTTGGCGACAAGCGACTCGCGAACTCAATGATTGATTTGAGTGACGGCCTGTCATCGGATCTCAATCATCTCTGCGACGAGAGCAGAGTCGGCGCACTTATCGACGCGTCGGCCATCCCGATTGATCCGCTCGTCCGTGACGTTTGCGGACGGCGGGCGTTGGATCCCCTAATGCTTGCGCTCCACGGCGGCGAAGACTTCGAGCTGCTATTTACAGTTAGCCCGGAAAATATCGCGAAGCTGCCAACGCGAGTTGACGGCATCGCGGCAACGCGCATCGGCGAAATCTCAGAAGCCTCAGCTGGCGTGCGCATCTCGGAAGGCACCCGCACGTGGACTCTGGAACCCGGCGGCTGGGAACACTTCAAAGGATGAAGTCAGAACCGGGAGCGGTAGCGACCGGGTAAGCGTTCCGGAGAATGACTCGGACGAATTACCCAGTCGCTACGCTCCCGGTTCTGACTGTTTGTTTGACTCGCCCTTAATACTTACCTAGACTTCTCAACATGCGCGCTCTTGAATCGACAGGGCGCGCATCTTTAATAGGAATCACGATGCTTAAGTTTCGCAATACACTTTCCGGCCGTGTCGAAGAGTTTCGTCCCATGCGCGAGGGCGAGGTCAGCATGTACTACTGTGGCCCAACCGTCTGGGCCTACGGCCACATCGGCAACTTCCGTTCGGCCCTCAACGCCGATATCCTGCGCCGCTATCTCAAGTTCAAGGGATTCAAAGTCACCCACGTGATGAACATCACGGACGTAGAGGACCGCATCATCGCGAAGGCTGCGGAAGCGGGTGTGCCAATTGACGATTATACGGCGAAGTATATCGACGCGCTTTGGGAAGACTTTGACGCACTCGGTTGTGAACGGCCGGAGGTCGTGCCGCGCGCGACGCGCCACATTCCCGAGATGGTCGCCTTAATCGAAAGACTGTTGGCTACCGAGCACGCATACAAGTCGGACGGCTCGATCTA
>JANMVC010000118.1:0-6181 GCA_031392315.1 Pyrinomonadaceae bacterium
GTTGGCAAAAGAGAAGAGTTGGTCGCGATCCAGTGGGTTAGCCATTCAGGTTCCTCCGATGAAGATGAATAAGAGATCAAACTGCGGCGGGCCGAGCACTCGTGTTAGCCGCGACTCGCGTCAAGCCAGGATTCAAACTAATTCCAGAGCGACAGTGTAATCAAGGTGCCCGGCAAAATGCTAAAGGCGAACTGGAAAATTGCCTTCCCGCGCACCAGAGGGGCAACGCTTTCTCGGCGATGGCTCACTAACTCGCAAGAGTTGAGCGACGATTCTTCGGCACCGACAAACTGGAATTTGTAAGACATTTTTAGGGAAATGAGCCCGCCAACGCCGTTCAGCCGCCCGCGTGCAATTCGTTTGTGTCGTTCGTGTTATTCTGACCAACCGCTTTTGCGGGCCCCGGCCAAGGCAGACATTTCAAGGTACCAGGATTCAGGAGGCTTTTGTGAGCACCAGATTTTTCGCAGCCCGAGTCATCAGTTTTGTGTTGCTGCTTTCCCTGGCGGGAGGCATCTATGGCCAGACCGGCTCCACCCGCCGCCAGCCTGGCGTCGCAAACTCACGTCCTGCCACGGTGCCAGCCGCCCTTCCCGGCGCGGTGACCAGTGCGACTGTCAAAAACGACTTCGCCGAAGCGCTGTCAGTGATTGAGGACAACTACATCGACGGCAAGAAATTAGACTACAACACGGTTTTCAAGTCGTCGATTAACAGCATGCTGAACGGGCTCGATCCGCATTCAAATTATTTTGATCCGATTGAGAATGCGGCGTTCAGAAATGAACAGCGCTCGGAATACTTCGGCATCGGCGCCACGATTGGCGACCTGCGCGAAGGCAATAATGTTGACACCTATATCCGCGCGACCTTCGAAAATGCGCCGGCCGCGCGCGCCGGGCTTCGCTACGGTGACCGCATCACCGCGATTGACGGTCAATCGATGGCCGGCAAGACCTACGTCGAGGTGCGCAAGTTTCTGCTGGGGCCACGCGGCACAGTTGTAAAAGTCACTGTCGAACACGCTGCTAACAAGCAAACTGAAACCGTCACGATTACCCGCGATGCGGTGTCGGTTCCCTCGATTCCGCAGGCTTATCTGGTCCGTCCCGGCGTCGGTTATGTGGCGATGACCAGCAGTTTTAGTCAAACCACTGCCAATGAATTTGAAGCCGCGCTGGCCGATCTCCATTCGCAGGGCATGAAGATGTTGATTCTGGATCTGCGCGGCAATCGTGGCGGCTTGTTGTTTCAGGCCGTTCGTGTCGCCAATGAATTCCTGCAAAAAGGCGAGGTGATCGTCACCCAAAAGGGACGAATCCCGGGTGCCACCGAACCGTCGTACAGGGCAATTAATGAAACGCCCGATCAAATTCCCCTGGTGGTGCTGGTGAACAGCGAGAGCGCTTCCGCGGCTGAGATCGTCGCCGGCGCTTTGCAAGATCACGATCGGGCTTTGATTGTCGGCGAGAATACGTTTGGCAAAGGACTCGTCCAGCTTCCCATCCAACTCGAACACGATTCAGCATTGCTCCTGACCGTGGCCAAATATTTCACGCCGTCCGGACGGCTGATTCAGCGCGACTATTCCAATGGCGGTTTTTACGACTACTACACGCGCGGAGGAATTGCAGCGGACAGAGGCGCGGCGCCCGCGCAGCCGGCCGGTCCGGAGAGCCGCACGGATACAGGCCGCACTGTTTATGGCGGCGGCGGCATTACGCCGGACGAGTTTGTAAAGCCGGCTCCGTTTAAGCCGAGCGAAAACCGCCTGGCAAATTCCATCTTCGGCTTCGCTCTCGAACTGGCTGCCGGCGGCGTGACTGGTTTTGAAAACTACCGGGTGACTAAGTCCATCGATTACGACCGCGATGTAGCGCCGTCGGAGTTTCCGGTCACCGATGTCTTGTTCAAGGAATTCCAGCGCTTCGTTGCCGCCAAACCCGGATTGAAAGTAACTCCGGAACAACTCGAGAAGGCGCGTCCGTTTGTCGAGCGTCAGTTGCGTTTCGAACTGGCGACGGCGGCTTATGGATCGCTGGCCTCCGTTCAGGTTTTGTACGAGAACGACCCGCAGATCGCGCGCGCAGTTGAGGCAATGCCGCGTGCGCGTGAACTAGCCTTGTCGGCACGCCGGGCGCGCGCCCGCTCGTAAGCTCAGCAGGACAGGCATTCTTGCCTGTTCCAATTCTGGTTTATCCCAACTCTGAAACAGGACAGGCAGGAATGCCTGTCCTACTTTCGTTTGACTCCATCCGGAGATGCGCTTCACGAATCTCCGGCTTCACGATTTACCGTTTACCATTTACCATTCACCACCCGTGGATAAGCCTCTCATCATCATCAACAACGCTGCGGCCAAAGCGCGCCAGGCATGGCCCATCGTTCGTAAACGAATTGAAAAGGCAGGCATCGGCTTTGATTCCTATGCCACCACAAAACCGGGCGACGCTACGCTACGAACTCGTACCGCATTGCACGCAGGTCTGACTACCGTCGCGGTAGTTGGCGGCGACGGCACGCTCAGCGAGGCCGCTGAAGGGTTCTTTGAATTTCACGAGCAATTGGACCAACTGCCGGCTCCGATTAATTCTGTCGCCGCGCTGGCAATTCTCCCCGCCGGCACGGGCGACGATTTCGCGCGCGGCCTAACCGGAAACCGCGCGCCACTGGCTCAGTGGATCGACACTTTCATCAATCACTGCCAACTGCGAAGCGTCGTCGACACGCGCACAGTTGACGTGCTCTATGGGCTTTGTAACAACTACCGCAAGCCTTTCATTTGCCTGAACGCCTCTTCAATGGGCATTGGCGGCGAGACGGCGGCGCGCGTGGCCGCACAAGGAAAGCTCATGCGCAGCCTCTCCGGCGAAGCGAGGTTTGCTTTGGCCGCGGCGGCTGGTTTGGCTTTCTGGCGTGAACGGCGGGTGCGCGTCGTGGTCGACGATGTTGAGATTCTTGATGGCCCTCTGAACCTGGCGGCAGTAGCAAACGCGCTTTACGCAGGTGGGGGCATGATGCTATCACCGCAGGCACGGAGCGACGATGGCAAGCTCGATGTCGTCACCGCGTCGGGTCTGAACCGCGCAAATGTGCTGCGCGAACTCGGGCGCATACACAAAGGCGGGCATGTGGCCAACCCGAAGGTACGCATCACGCAGGGAACGAAAGTGACTGTGGAAACTTTTTCTCCGGAAGACGCGATGCAGATTGAAGCAGACGGGAATGTGCGCGGCGTGACGCCGGTGGAATTTCGCGTGATGCCACAGGCCTTACGATTTGTGGTGAGTGCGGACGGGTAACAGGCGTATGGAACAGGCGTATAGAGTCCAGGCTTTAGCTTGTGTAATCTTCGAAGAAGCAACCTGAAGGTTGTACTCTGTACACCTGTTAACAACGGCGTTCTGAATTCAGGCAACGAAGCATGCAGATCCAACTGGAAAAACTTCTCGACGTGGAAGCTGTGGAGCGGCAACTCACCGAGCTTTGGAAACAAACCTCGGGTGGTGTTGGGGCAGACGACGACTTTGCGGTGTTGCGCGCGCGCGTGGCGAACCTGCTGGTTTTTGTTGGCGATGAGTCTGGCTTGAAAGACGTTGACGGGATAATCGCGGAGCTGACCGCGATGCATCCGAGTCGGGTTCTGCTGCTGCTTGGCGCGAAGCATGCCACCGATCGCGACATCGAAATGGCGGTGGAGATTTTTTGTCAGACTGACAAACGTACGGGCGCGAAGCGACTCTGTTGCGAGGAAATAACTTTAAAGGCCTGGGGAAGTTTCGTCAGCGAACTCCCCAGCGCTGCGCTGCCGCTCGTGGTTCCCGATCTGACAACCTTTCTTTGGTGGCGCGAGGCTTTGGCCCCAGACTTGGCCGCAGACAAAGAAAGTCCCGATAAAGTTTTCGACGCACTGCTCCGCGCCAGTGAACGGTTGATTGTCGATTCCGCGGAATTTGAAGACCCCCAAACAGAAATTCTCGCGCTGACGAGACTCTTCACTGCGCTAGACTATGGCCACGTCGGTATCAGCGATCTCAACTGGGCCAGGCTGACCTCCTGGCGTGCTTTGCTCGCCGGCTTTTATGACGTTGAGACTTATCAACCGTTGCTCGATAGTATCGCCAGAGTTCGTATTGACTACCTTGCACCTGAGGGTTTACCCAAGAGCAGGCAGGATGCCTGCGCTCCCAGCCCTGCAGCCATTGCGCCGCAGGCGTTGCTAATCGCGGGATGGTTGGCCAGCCGCCTGTGCTGGAAGCTGGAGAGCGATCAAACCACACCGGCGAATGGCGACTCGCTTGTGTTCAATTTTTCCAGCCCGGATCGGGGCAGTAGCCCGTCCAACCAGGATCGGGGCGGTGGCCCGACCGTTAGGGAGGGCGTTAGTGATCGCCTCATCAAACTCGAACTCAACCGCGTCGAACACGCGGAGGGAAAACCAGGCAGGCTCGTGCAGGTCGAGATGCAATCGACCACCGCGCAAGCAGCGTCGTTCGCAGTCGCGCGTAGCGCTGACAATCTCCATCTGACAACCGAAGCCCGCGTTAACGAAGACGTTCAACGTGGTCGAGTAGTGCCGGTGAGGAATCGCAGCGCCGCGCAATTGCTTGGGCGCGAAATGGAAATTCTCTGCAATGATCAGATTTATCAGGACGCCCTGACGTTCGCGAGTGGGTTGCTAAGGGCAGCGGCTCCAGGACGGAAGTAGGACAGACATTCCTGTCTGTCCTGATTTCAATTTCACAACACTGCAGGCAGGACGTGCACCCCATCCGGGCTGCCCGGATGGGGACCCCACTGCCTGCGCTCCCAGCCAACGTTCGCGTGGCGGTCGATCAGGGTCGCACGGTTTTCTTATCTGGAGGTACGGCGCGCGGGATGTCGCCGTCGTCGAGGGTGCTTTGCGTCTGCGTTTGAAGTTTTGGCGCGCCGCGCAAGCCGGGCGGTAGTCTCGGAGTCGGGATGCTGACGGTGGCAATGGGCTCGGTACGCCGGAGGATTGCGCCGCCGCGTCCCGCTATCCAAATGTTGTAGCCGCCGCGATAGGCCACGGAAAAAAGTGGCGAGCTGGTGACGGTTGGTTGAATCTGCCAGGTGGCGCCCCCGTCTCGGCTATGCACAATCCTGCCCTGCTCTCCGGTAATAATCACATCGTCGGGGCCGCCGGTGGCAACTGCAAAAAGATTTCCGTTGAGTCCGCTTTCGACATCCTTCCAGGTGGCGCCGCCATCGTCGGTGCGCAGCACAACTCCGTGTGCGCCGACCACGTATCCCCGCGCCGCGTCGGCAAACGCCACGGCGTAGAGCCACTCCTTCAAGTTTTTATCGACGCGTTTCCAGGTGACGCCGGCGTCTTCGGTGCGCAGAATGGTTCCGCTTGAACCTACCGCAATACCGTGGAGCGGATCGGTGAAGGCCACGTCCTCCAGCCAGCTCAACGTGTTGGCTGTTTGGTTTTGCCAGGTCTCCCCGCCGTCTTCGGTGCGCAGGATCAGTCCGCGCGCGCCCACAATCCAGCCGCGTTCGGGCGAAACAAAATGCACACTGAATAAATCTTCTTTGGCTTCGATGGCGATCGGTTCCCAGATCTTCCCGCCCGTAGTGGAACGAAGTATGGTTCCACGATCGCCGACGGCGAAGCCCAGGGTGCGGTTGACGAACTTGATTGAATTAAGTTGATTGGTGGTGCCGGACACGCCGGCGTTCCAATGCTTTCCGCCGGAGCTAGTCAGTAGTATTTTGCCGCGTGCGCCGGTGGCCCAACCGTGAGAATTATCCAAAAAGAAAATGTGAGACAAATCTTCGCGGCCGCCTTCAGTCAGTCGCCGCCAGGAGAGGCCGCCATCGTCGGTGCGCAGGACCAGGCCATCGGAGCCGGCCGCCCAACCCAGCAGTTCGTCGGCGAAATGAAGTGTGGTCAGTTTCGGATTGGTGCGCACGTTGACCGGCAGCCAGATGTTTCCGCCGTCGCCGGTCGTCAGCACCACGCCGCTCTCGCCCGAGGCCCAGCCGTGAGTTTCGTCGGTAAAGAAAACTGAGAAGAGGTCGGTCGTGACGAGCGTGTTCAGCCGTTGCCACGTCACGCCGCCATCGTCGGTTTGAAGCATGGTGCCTTTGTATCCGACCACAATGGCGCGCTCCGCGGAAGCAAACGCGGCGCCGGTTAACACTACGCCGCCGG
>JANMVC010000126.1:0-15452 GCA_031392315.1 Pyrinomonadaceae bacterium
TTTCTAAACCTTTTCCCCTTCACAGACGTACACACACAGCCAACAACTGGCGGCTTAATACAGAAAAAATCACGGGCGGGACGCCCGTGCCACCCAAACTAAGGCGGGAAATACATATGGCAATGTCACGTACACGAAAGACGGTTCTGATTATCACCAGCATTGTGGTGGCGCTGATTTTGGTGGTGCTGATTGGGTTGGCGGTGCTGGTTGCGGCGGTCCGCGGCAGCGCGCCATCTGTCGCAAACAACAGCGTGCTCTCGTTGCGCGTGGCCGGAACCTTGCCCGACTACGTTCCCGACGATCCGTTTAGAAAATTCTTTGGCGGCCCTGATCAGTCGCTCTCAAATCTCATTCTGCAATTCAAGAAGGCAAAGGTTGACGATCGCATCAAGCTGATCGTGCTGGACATCAACATGTCTGCGGTCGGTTGGGGCAAGGCTGAGGAAATTCGCGATGCCATCGCCGATTTCCGTAGCTCCGGAAAACCTGTCTACGCATTCCTCGAAATTGGGATGAACAAGGAGTACTACATCGCCACCGCCTGCGACAAAATTTACGTGGCCCCTCCCGGCGAACTCTTCATCACCGGCCTCGCGGCCGACGTGATGTTCTTTCGCGGCTCGCTCGACAAGCTCGGCATCTATCCCGACATGTATCAGATCGGGAAATACAAAAGCGCGGGCGACATGTTTACGCAGAAAGAAATGACTGAAGCGCATCGGGAATATATCAACTCGCTGCTCGACGATCTTTTTAATCGCTACGTGGAAACGATTGCCAAAGCGCGCGGCAAGTCGGTCGAGGAGGTGCGCGCGCTGATTGATAACGCGCCCTACAGCGCCGCAAAAGCCAAAGAGGCGGGACTGATTGACAGCGTGGCTTATCGCGATGAACTGGAAAAAGAGTTGAAGGCGAAACTCGGTTACAAGGAAACCGACCCGCTCAAGATTGTTCGTGGTTCTACCTACAGCGAGATCGAACCGGAATCCCTGGGGCTTGATAAGGGCGAAAAGATTGCCGTCATCTATGCGACCGGCGACATCGGTTCAGGCACTTCCGACAACAGTCCGAGCGGCAGCCAGTCAATTGGTTCTGACACGCTGGCCAAAGCTTTGAACGACGCGCGCGACGACAAGTCGATCAAAGCGATCGTGATCCGGGTTGACAGTCCCGGCGGTTCCGGGCTCGCGTCTGACATCATTTGGCACGCCGTGGTCTCGGCGAAAGAGAAGAAGCCGGTCGTGATTTCCATGGGCGACGTGGCCGCTTCCGGTGGCTACTACATTGCCGCCGGCGCCAGCAAGATCGTGGCCCAACCATCCACCATCACCGGCTCTATTGGCGTCGTTGCGGGTAAACCAGTGATGCGGGGTTTCTACGACTGGCTGGGAATTTCAAACGAGTATGTATTGCGCGGAAAGAATGCGGGAATATTTCGCGAGACGGAAAAATTCTCGCCGGACGAACGCGCGAAGTTTGAAGAGTGGATCAAGACTACTTACTACGAAGACTTTGTTCCCAAGGTCGCGAAGGGCCGCAACAAGGACGCCGCCTACATCGACTCAATTGCCCAGGGCCGCGTGTGGACGGGTTCGCAAGGCAAGGATCGCGGGCTGGTGGATGAGTTTGGCGGACTGGATCGCGCGGTCGAAGTCGCCAAGGAACTGGCGAACATTCCGAAAGACAAAGGCGTGCATCGCGTGATCCTTCCTTACCCACGCACGTTCTTCCAGGAATTGATGGCGGCGGGTGACGACACCGAGAGCCACAACCCGCAACTCAAACAACAGCAGGCGGTGATGTCGGCGCTGCCCGAGGATGCGCGCCGCGCACTGCGTTACATGGCGCTGCTTGATCGAATGAAGAGCGGCGATGCGATGCTGCTGATGCCGTTTGATTTGCGGGTTAAATAGCTATCCGCAGACTACGCTGATTACACGGATTCAATTTCCGCCGTGGGATGACAAGGCCTCCTGATGCCTGAACCTAGCAGCCGGAATCCATCAGGACTTGTTGAAATGAAACCTCGATGAGCGTTCGAGCGCAGCGCGGTCCCAGTTGGCGAGGTCGGCGCCGGCGTCGTAGGTGGTTTGGCAGAAATCCATGAGCGTCTTCTCGGGCGAGTCAGTCTTCCTCACGTCTTCGTAAGGCAGGAAAAATTCTTTCATCTCGGGGCTGTAAAAAGTTTCGGCCGGTTGAATTATCCCCTGGCCCACCGCGTCGGCCAGGCCGGCAGGTTCGGGAGTGGTGTAGGAATAGAAGGCCGCTTCCATGTCTTTGTTGCCGGGCCACCAGCCGTGGCTGATCACCTCATGCGAATACGCTTCGCGGGTCATGAAATCCGGTTCGGGACGCGGCGGCGCGAGCTTGCCGGAGAAACGCGTGACGGCCATGTCGAAGCTACCCCAGAAGAAATGCACCGGACTAACCTTGCCGATAAAGCGCGCGCGAAACTCCTTCAACACATCGTCGATCTTCACCAGCGCACGCCAGACACGATTCGCATACTCCGCGTCGTAGGAAGCATGAACCGTGTCTTCCTCGAAACGAATTGGATCGGGAATCTCAACCGGCATCGTCCAGATCTTTATTTCCATTCCCAACTCACCGAGCGCCGCCATCACTTCCGCATAGAAGTCGGCAACTGACTGCGGCCGCAACGCCAAAGTTTTCGACGCGCCGTCGCTGCACTTGATTAGTAACTGGTGATCGATGAAGTCAAACTCAATTTCGAAGATGCGATCCTGGTAAGGCATGGCGGAAGTAGTAAGTCCGCGAGCTGAGACATAGAGCGGGACGTTCCACCAGTGGTTAACCAGCGGCGTCTGCACCAGACGAATCTTGCCGACTACCTGCGTCCACATGTGGAGCGTGGCCAGCGTGTCGTGCCATTCGGAGAATTTGATGATGGGCCAGGAGTTAGTCATGGAGACAGGCAAACAGCAATCAGTAAACAGCAATCAGCCGGAAAAGAAAAGGAGCGGCGCATCTTGCGCGTGATCACGGGCGGGACGCCCGTGCCACTTTGAAACTGACCTAATACCCATTGCCAACACTCGGAAAAAAGCCCTTGCTGACGCGCCGGCTTCTGCTTAAGGACCGAAGCGTTGGCGGTATTCGCCCGAAGTGATGAAGGCCTTGACCATCTCGGCGGCTATGTAGTTTCCGTTGAACTGGTTGAGCTTATCAAGCCAAAAGTTATAGCCAGTGAAATCGAGCGTCGGCTCCGGAGAATCATTCGGGTTTCGTCTCAGGTAACCAAAGTATTGCATCAAGACGAAGGCGCGATTCTTTTCTTGCTGATTGAAGGTTGGATTCTCCGCTACCCGGCGCATTGCACGCGCGCGCGCGGCGGTGTCCGCAGTGTCGGGGGCCAATCCAAACTCGCCCATAGCTGCCGCGCGTTCCGTTGACGACGGCGCAACCGCGGCTTTCGCGAACAGCGCGTCGACAAGTTCCGCCGGCGACATCGATGTGGGATAGGCGTTGCGGAAGCGCAGACGCGAAACGAAATCAATAAAGAAGGCGACCTTGTTATTTTCCAGTTGCTGTTCCCAGCCCTGCGCGCCTACAACCACACCTTGACTGAGCATCTGCATATCCGGCAGAAACTCAGCCCGTGTCAAAGGGACCGGCAGGTTGGGAGGCAGGTTGCCATAGGCTGCTTTGTATGTGCGATAGGTCAGGTAGCCAGTCTCCTGGAATTCGATCGACAGGAAGAAGGCCGCGGAGACATTGATGCGCCGGACATCGATACACGTTTGGATAGTGCCGCAAATAGTGATCTGATTTGTCCAAAATGCCAGGCCGGAGGCATCGGGTTGGCGGTCGAGGAAGTCGGCGTAATTCTGGCGAACATAAAAGTCTGCGACGTCGATGGAATTGCCGCAAGTGTTTGTGGGATAGGCCCTGTTGCGGGGACCGGGAGTGGTGGCACTGAAATCGTTGGCGTTGCTGTCAGTGTCGGTGCAGCCACTCGCTTTTCGTAAGGCGGCAGTGATGTTGCCTATAGTCGCCGTTGGCCCAGTGCCTTCAAAGCAGTCCGTAGTGGTTCCGTAGCCAACGAAGTCAACAATTTGCGCGTGGGGTAACGGACAGCTCTGGCCGAGTAAACTATTGTCGTTGCTCGGGGGAGTGATGAAAACTTTGCCCGATGGCGAAATATTGACTGGGGGGATGGTAGGACCGCCCGGAATTACGATTGGGTCCGGAGGCATGGCAAAATCGGAGGCTACCTCAGCACCGTTGGCGCTGTTCGGCCCGAAGCTGATCAGGAGGTATCTATGAGGGGCGATGTTGATGCCGTTCGAACTTACGATCGAAAAGGATTGGTTAAATGAGCCGGTCGCAGGGCCGATATAGATTCGCCACCCGCTGAAGTTTATCGTGTTGTTGGTTCGATTAAAAAACTCAAGGTAATTATTCCGATAGCTGGAGCCCGGATTTCCACCGCTCGCGTAAATCTGACTTAACACCAGATCTCCGGCAGCGGCTGTCTGAATCGGTGTCGCGGCTTCGCCGGAGTTTCCAGTGGTCGACGTCGCGCTCATGGTACGCGCCTGTCCAATAACCCGGCTCGATACCTGGCCGTTCTCGTAAGTAGTTAGCACCACCTGGATGTCGTCGCTGCCTTGGGTATTACCAGACGCAAACGAGTTCAAATAAGAACTTGGGCTAGTCGCGAAGCTGGCCGCCATTGTTGGCGTTTGGCGCAGTTTTGCTGCACCGCCCGGGATCTCGAACAATGCCGCATGGCCTGCCAACACAAGCAGAAGCACAGAGAAAAAAACCAAGGCTTTGTGATTATAAACGGCGCGAGGTATCAACGATTGAGAATGGGGCATTGCAAAACTCTTTCTCAGAATCAGATGACGGAAAGCAGGGTTCAAGCAACCATCTAGAGCTGCTTTCGCTGACTCAGGTCTGTCGGACGGGTTGTGGGAGAACGAGTAGCTTGAACCAGAAGCGGATTCTACGGCGGTAGTGTTTCTGGTTCAAGTCGCCATTCGCAACTGCACGCGCGGCTTGCACGTCATCCTCGGCATCAAAGGCGCACTTCGCGTGCCATCGTGAGGGCTAAATCAAATAGCCAGGCCGCCGTCTACCTGAATCACCTGGCCGGTAATGTAGCGAGCGTCGTCGGAGAGCAGGAAGCAGGCGATGCGCGCCACTTCGTCAGTTTCGCCGAAGCGGCCGAGGGGAATCTGTTCGATGATCTTGGCGCGATAGGCTTCGTCGAGTTTCTCGGCCATGTCCGTCGCCACCATCCCGAGCGCGAGCGCGTTGACCGTAACTTTTCGGCTGGCCACTTCTTTCGCGAGTGCTTTGGTGAGTCCGACCATGCCTGCCTTCGAGGCTGAGTAGTTTGATTGGCCCGGCATTCCCACCTCACCACTGATGGAAGAGATGTTGAGTATCGACGCGCCTTCGTCCTGGCGCAGCATTGTGCGCAGCGCGGCCTTCGAAAAATTCCACGCGCCTTTGAGGTTTGTGTCCATCACAGAATCCCAGTCAGACTCTTTCATGCGCAGAATGAGATTGTCGCGGGTGATGCCGGCGTTGTTGACCAGGAAGTCGATCCGGCCAAAAGCTTCCTTGACCTGCTTCACGAATTCAGCCGCGCTTTCAGTGTTAGCTACGTCACACTGCGACGACAGCGCGCGCACGCCGAAGGCTTCGATTTCTTTGGTTAACGACTCTGCAGCTTCGGCGCTCTTCGCGTAATTGAAAGCGACGTCAGCGCCGCGGCGGGCGAGTTCGAGCGCGATGGCGCGGCCGATGCCGCGGGTGGCGCCGGTGACGATGGCGGCCTTGCCGGAAAATTGTTTTTGATCAGACATGATGTATTAGGCGCTATGCAGTTGTTTGGACCGGCAAAAGCAATCCACTAAACCACACGAAATAACGCTAAATAAATTCGTGTTTATTCGTGTGATTTCCTTGGAAAGGCCTTCTTAAGTATCTAAACAAGCTTCAACGATTTCAAATACTCTCGAAACTCCGGCGCCAGCTCTTTATGTTTCAACGCAACCTGGACCGTCGCAATCAGGAATCCAAGCTTGTCACCCGCATCGTAGCGCGTACCTTCAAACCGCACCGCGTAGAACGGACGCTTCTTCAGCAGCGCCCGCATCGCGTCAGTGATCTGAATTTCTCCAATCGCGCCGGGTCGAGTGTTTTCAAGTTCGGCGAAGATGTCTGGGGTCAACACGTAGCGCCCGATGATTGCCAGATTCGATGGCGCTTCCGCCGCAGGAGGCTTTTCCACCATGTCCTTTATTCGATAGACACCGGTTTCCACCTCTTCAGCATCGACCACGCCGAAGCGCGAAATAGCTTCGCCGGCAACCTCGAACACGGCGACTACCGGCGCGTCGTATTTCTCATAAACGTCGAGCAGTTGCTTGAGGGCGGGCGTTTGGGAATCGATGATGTCGTCGCTCAACATCACGGCGAACGGTTCATTGCCAACAAGATCGCGGGCCTGCAACACCGCATGGCCCAACCCCAGCGCTTCACTCTGCCGCACATAACTAACGCGGGCCATCTCCGAGATCTCGCGCATCGCTTTGAGCTCTGCTGCTTTTCCGCGCTCTTCTAAAAGTTTTTCCAGTTCAAATGAAATATCGAAGTGGTCCTCAATCGCCGCCTTGCCGCGTCCGGTCACGATGATCACCGATTCAATGCCGGAAGCCACTGCCTCCTCGACGCCGTATTGAATCAAAGGCTTATCTACCAGCGGCAACATCTCTTTGGGAGATGCTTTTGTCGCCGGTAGGAAACGTGTCCCTAAACCCGCGGCGGGAAAAACAGCTTTGCGAACTTTTTGCGGCATACTCTGTTATCCCCACAGTGCCATTTGGTTCTGGGTTACTTTTCTTTCACTAACGCTGCGCTGTTCGGCGAATCGTTGATATTGCGTTAAGCAATTCATTTCAACACTAACCGCCCCGAGATCGAGTCGCTTTAATAACTCGATGGTGACGGGTCGCTTGTCCGTCCAAAAGATCATCGACTGGTAAAACGCTCTGGCTGGTTCGGAATTTAATAACGCACCAATGAAACGCGCTTCGGCTTCAGACCAGCAGGGAAGAAAGTAAATCGTGTCGTCAAAGACTACAGCTTTATCGTCGCCGGGCCCCACTATTTGGAAGGTCAGGCCACTATAGAATCCCGAGATGGCAATCTTCCATGGCGCGAAGGAGTAAGGGCCTACGCCAAAAATTGAAAACCTGGGACGATCTCGATAAATAGAACTGCGGCGGCGCTCAAAAGCTTCCTCATGATCTTCGAGGTAACGCCAGGTCTGGGGAGCGATTCTGCGAATCGCGCTCGTCTCTTCGCCCACAAATCGCTGCGTGACAAGCATATATTTTCTGCCCAGGCGAACGGCGCCATTTCCGATGTCAGAACTCTTTAGCAGAGGATAGACGTTATCCTCTTCGAGGGCCACTAACTCCCCGAATCCATTTTTATATTTATCGCCACACCTCTCCATTTCCATCACTTTTGAACAGTCGTGCTTGATCCCCGAGCGCCATATGTAAGCATTGTCGTTACCCTTCAGATGTTGCCATGTTTGATACAGCTCTACATCCGCCAGAACGATGTCGTCGCAATAGCCGATGACTTGAGATGGTTCACTATCGGATAAACTTTTATAGACCCGGCACTCTTTGGACACGCCTCCTTCGGCTAACTCAATCACGAGCAAACATGCGTCAACGGACGCATCGAAATGCTCTTTGGCATCAATGCCGAAAACTTTCGCGCTGGTTACGGGTCGCTTGTTCTTCCAGGCATTCTGGAGAACCTTTCTCGCGACCGCGCTCTTGCAGAGGACAGCAATAGTGCCTCGTCGTTGCTCCAGCCATTCGAGGTTCTTGATTAACATCCATTCGGAGATGTCGAAGTTGCTTTTCCCGGTTTTCGCATCGTAGCCGCTCTGTTTCTGGAAATTGGACTTCTGCGGCACGTTGCCACTTCCCAGCATCCCGAGTTCCGCATTAGTTACCCACGGTGGATTGCCCACAATGAGGATGGGTTCTGGAAGCGAATCGAGAATCGTTGACCAATCTAAGGAGAAAAAGTCTCCCGTGATGAGACTTGTCTTTGCCTTCAGCCCTAATAGTGAAAGCTTTGGTCCAACTTCGCGCAGGTACTGCGGATTCACATCAGCGCCGATGACCGTTTTGGCCATCGAGAACTTCTCAGCCGCCGCCAATAGAAATGAACCCCTGCCACAGGTTGGTTCAATGATTGACTGCGGAGCAATCCCGAGAGTTGCCAGCAAGGATACTGTCTCAGTAGCCAGGGACTGTGGCGTTTGAAAATCGCCGAACTCCCATTTCGTTTTACTCTTGCGCGGCATAATTGATTGACTATCTAATCCGATGAATGCCCTTGACCTTACCGGCTTCCTGAATCACTCGCCCGTATTGTAACCGCCACTGGAGCGCGTTTGAGATCGTCAGATAGCCTTGCTGCGGTGGGTTTAGCAGAATCTCCTGCGCTAAGGCAGCCGCTTGGATGTCATCGATGAGGAGATTGCGGTCGTGCATGAAAGCCGTGAGGTCATCCGCGTTTCCATTGTTCGCAATAATCTGCAGGATCCCGCTGGTCATTTGAAAGTCGGCAGTCTTTTCCTTTTTGACGAATATTGTGTGATGCATCTTTAGTCGACTCGTCCGTCCTGCATGGTCGTCCGCTTTCTCATAGACGAAGATGAGGAGGTTATAGCCGAGACCAAAAATCTTTTGTCTCGCAGATCGGTAAGGACAGGAGGATTGAGGCTGCCTTATGCTAGTGACCTTCAAATCAACATCCAAACTGGGAAAGTCGATTCCGGACGCAGCGTTGCCCTGTTGATAGCTGTATTTGCCTGCCAGATACTGCGTAAATTTATGCTCAAGATAGGTTCCCACCGCTTTCCCGTCGGTCACGCCGTAGAGCGCTGGTTCATCATAGGTGCTTTCAACTTCAGCAAACTTGGCCGCTTCGATTACCAGTGTTTTGATGGTAAGTTTAGGTTTGCGCATGGCGACTCGAACGACTCCCGAGACCGGAGGCTAGAGGCGTCTTCTTTAACATAGTCCAAGGGCCTACCACAAATGCTTGATCTGAACTACGTCCGCGAGAATCTTGAAAGAGTCATGCAGGCTCTGGAGAACCGACGAGCGAACGAGGAGGCCTTCGAAACTCTTCGCTCGTTCAGTTCGGATGACAGCGCACGGCGGAGAGCAATAGCTAAATCCGACGAGTTGAATGCCCAGCGAAACGCTCTCACAGCGCAAATCGGCAGCTTGATGAAAGAAGGGAAAGCAGAGGAAGCCTTGCACCTTCGAAGTCAGGTTACAGATTTGAAGGCAGATATCAACAAACAGAACTCTTGGCGTGAACAATGTGAGCGGGACATGGAAGCGAAGTTGTCAACGCTACCTAACATTCCACATGTGACCGTACCGGTCGGCAACGATGAGACCGCAAACAAAGAGAAGCGTCGCTGGGGCACGCGGCCCGAGTTTGATTTTGAACCAAAGGACCACGTTGATCTCGGCAACGCGCTCGGCATTCTCGACCTCGAGCGCGCCAGCAAGATTTCCGCGGCGCGTTTCGCCATACTCAACGGCGCCGGCGCACGGCTCAGTCGCGCCCTGGTCAGCTTCATGCTCGATCTGCACACGCGGGAGCATGGTTATCAGGAAACACTGCCGCCGTTTATCGTCAACAAGGATTCACTATTTGGCACCGCGCAGTTGCCGAAGTTTGAGCAGGACCTTTTCAAACTCGAAGACGAACGCGGGCTCTACTTGATTCCCACCGCCGAAGTCCCGGTCACTAACTACCACCGCGAAGAAATTCTCGACGCGGCGCAACTCCCGATGAAGTGGGCCGCTTACACGCCCTGCTTTCGTTCGGAAGCCGGCAGCTACGGGCGCGACACCCGCGGCGTGATCCGCCAACACCAGTTTGAAAAAGTTGAGCTGGTGAAATATTCGTTGCCGGAGAATTCTTACGAGGAACTCGAGAAGCTGACGGCCGACGCGGAGATGGTCCTGCAAAAATTAGGACTTCACTATCGCACAGTAGCGTTGTCCACCGGCGACCTTGGTTTTGGCGCCGCTAAGACTTACGACATCGAGGTTTGGCTGCCGTCGCAGAACGCCTTCCGCGAAATCTCCTCCTGTTCAAACTACGAGGCGTTTCAGGCGCGCCGCGCGCAGATTCGCTTTCGTCGCGCCGGCGGCGCGAAGCCGGAATTCGTACACACGTTGAATGGCTCTGGATTGGCGATTGGCAGGACGTGGCTGGCCATTCTGGAAAACTATCAACAGGCCGATGGCTCGGTAGTGATTCCAGAAGCGCTGCGACCCTACATGGGTGGCGTCGTGAAGATTACGAAATAGAATCTGCAGACACCAGGCGCGCCGACAGTCCAACTAACAACTGGATCTCTGGGGCAAGGAGCATCCTTAGCGGTTGGGCCGCTCACTTGATTTTGCGAAGTAGCCGGGGCGGTAACGAAGCTTCAGTTGTTGTGTTTTTTGCAGCGCCGGGTTGATTATCTCGATGCGCATCTGGCGGTATCCGCCATCGCGGTTCTTGTTGGTCGAAGAATAGGCGATGAGATACTGCGAGCGCAGCTCCTGTTCAATCTCCGCGAAAGCAGTCCTCAAGTCAGTATCGCGTTTCGGAAAGAAAGCGCGGCCGCCGGTGCCTTCAGCCACCGCGCGCACCGCGTCTTTGTCGACACCTTCATATTTCGAGTCGCCGATACCAATCGCATAAATTACCGTCTCCGCGGCCAGCGCCTGGTTGATTGCTTCGCTGCGCAGCACACGGCTCGAGGTGTCGACGCCGTCAGTGAGAAGAATAATTGCGCGGCGGCGTTGGAGCTGACTGGGATCCTGGCTGCGGCTAAGAATTTCACGGGCGGTGAGGGTGATCGCTTCCCAAATTGCGGTGGAGCCTTCGCGTGGCGGCGCGGGCATGCCGGGGCCCGAGGCGATACCGCTAATGGGCCGGCCCGAACCAAGATACGCCGGCATTGCAACTTCGACGCGCTCCAGCGCGCGATAGATGCTAAACACGTCGCGCGTCAACCCCTGTTCGAGAAACGCTGCCCCAGTAAACGGAATGATCGCCGCCTGATCTTTGCTCGAGCGCATGATCGTTTCGATGAATCCGCGCGCGGCGGCTTTCTCCTGGCTGAGAGTGCGCTCCTGTGACGCGCTCACATCGATCAGGAAAGCGATCGACAACGGACGATCAGTTTCCCGCTGAAACGTCAGGATTTTTTGCGCCACACCGTCTTCCGTGACACGAAAGTCTTCCTCGTGCAAGGTCGTGATAAAACGAGCGTCTTTCCCGTTAGCGGTAAAGAAGAGATTGGTAAGATCGGTTTCGACGCGAATGACGTCGTCCTGGTCGGATGGTGTTTGCGCGGGAACAAGCGGGAGCGGGAGGAACAACAGGAAGAGGGTCAACGATAAGAGGATTAGTTTCATTGAGACGCCGTGTATCAGTCGGATTGTTCGCGCCTGCGGCGCTCATTGCAGGCAGGATGCCTGCGCTCCCAGCCAAACTATTTCAGGGCTTTGATGTTTGCTGGTTTGACGAAGAGCGAATCCGCCAGCGGCTTGTTGTATTCGATCGACTCGTAATTGATGCGGCTGGTTTGCACCCCATCAACAAAATGGTCCACCACCCAGGCCGCGGTGACTCCATCAATGGTTATTGGTTTCGCCAAGCGATCTTCTTCGTTAGTCTCCACCGTCTCTTCGGAGTCGGCTTTCTTTTTCGAGCGCTTGTAGATCATCCTGGCGGGCATGCCGTCCTTCGCGCCTAGCTCGTATTCGATCCAGAACCCGTCCGGGTAAGTTAGCCGAACCACTTCGTTTCGTTTTGCGAGTCCCGCTTCGCGGCGGCCAATGTAGCGGAGCGTGGCTCCCTCTTTGCGCCACCAACCGTGCAGCAGGTTCTCGAAACTGGTGCGCATGCCTCTTTTGAAATCCTGAATCTGCTCCGGTTTCATGTCGGCGAAGGATTTGGTGGCGCCGTCGTAGAACCACCCAGTGTCGCCGACGTTTGATTGAACGGTGCGAATCCCGTTACTGATAAATTCCGTGCGCTCTCGATCGGGAAAAACGAGGTAGTCCACGAATCTCGCCGGAAGCTGCGACATGCCGTCAATGAAAGCGGTGTAAAAGCCTCGCCCCAGCACCGTTTTCACATTGAGGTAATTGCTACCGCCAACCGCTTCGATGCCGCGGGTGACGATCTGTTCAGCCTTGGCAATATTCTCAGAGGTCGGCTTTGCCTCGGGAGTTTTGGGCTTGTCCTCTTGAGCGAGGACAGAAACGGAGACGAAAACCAGCAGCAACCCAGACGAGAAACCAGCCAGCAGAAATCGACGAAAAACCGACAGCGGAGATATTGACTTGAGCGTGTGTGCCATTACGCTGAGTAAGAGGATCGTTTGAACCAGCCAGTTGCCACTTGCAGCCACAAAACGGAAACCGCGCGCCAGCAAAAGCCACAGTTAGGAAACTGAGCCCTTGCTGACGCGCGGGCTTCTGCTTGGCCGCGCGTTTAGCTCATCAATTCAGTTGCGCGTTGGTACCTTCGACAGTCTTGACCACCGTCTCGCCGTTTTCCACATCAACCACGAAATTCGTCGCTGTCTTCCACAGCGCAGTAATTGGCAACTTCACCTTCTCGTCAATGTGGCGTTTCAGGAAGCGGGCGCCGTACGCAGTGTTATAGCCTTTGGCGGTCAAGAGGTTGAGCGCTTCATCGGTGACGCTGACCTCTTTGCCCTGGCGCTGCATCTGCCGTTGCAGACGGGCCAGGTAAAGTTCAGCAATGCGGCGCACTTCGTCCATAGTCAGCGGTGCAAACACAATGATCTCGTCAATGCGGTTACGAAACTCCGGCGAGAAACGCGTCTCCGCGGCTTTCATTACTTCCTTGTTTACTACGCGAAAGTCGCCGGCAGTCTTGGTGCCAAAGCCGAGCGGCTTCTCGAATTTCTTGAAACTGTCGGAACCAAGATTGGAAGTCATGATCACAATCGCGTCAGACAAATAAACCTTCTTGCCGCGACCGTCAGTCAACCAGCCTTCGTCGAAAGCTTGCAGGAACAGGTTCATCAAATAAGGCGACGCCTTCTCAACTTCATCGAGCAGCAGCACGGTGTATGGGTTCTCGCGCAGTTGCTCAGTCAGAATTCCACCGCGTTCCGAACCCACAATGCCGCGCGGCATGCCGATTAGCTTTTCAATGCTGACGGTGCCGTCGCTGTATTCGGACATGTCGATGCGGACCATTTTCTCTTCGTCGCCAAACATGAATTCGGCCACGGCCTTCGCGAGTTCCGTTTTTCCGACTCCGGTGGGACCAAGAAACAGCAGCACGCCGTCAGGTTTGTAATGCGACTCTTTGAGCGGTCCCTTGTTGAGCCGCAAGCGCTGCGCTACTGCTTTGATCGCGGCTTTCTGCCCGATCACGCGCTGGCCGAGCATCGCTTCCGTCATCGAAAAACGATCGCTGGTGTCGCGGAAGATCATGTCGCGCGGAATACGCGACTCCTGCGAGATGACATCGATCACGTGCTCCGGCCTGACGACCATCGTTCCCGGCTCATTGATTTCAACTTTCACGGCTGCCGTATCGAGCCAGCCAATCGCTTTATCCGGCAGGTGCAGATTGCGGATGTACTTGGGCGCCATCTCCAGCGCGATGTTGATGGCATCGTCGGAGATTTTTACAGAATAGTTCTTCTCCAAACGCGGACGAATGCCGAGCAGGATCTCACGCGTTTCGCTGATCGAAGGCTCGACTACTTTCACCAGCCGGAAACGCCGCGCGAGGGCCTCGTCTTCGCCAATCGACTCTTTGTACTCCGAAAGCGTGGTGGCGCCGATGATGCGCATGTCGCCGCGCGCCAGCGCCGACTTGAACATGTTTGCTGCGTCAGATGACGTGCCCAGCGCCGCGCCCGCGCCAATTATTGTGTGCGCTTCGTCGATAAAGAGGATCAGGTTGTCGCGTTCCTTAACTTCGTCGATGATGCCCTTGATTCTTTCCTCAAACATGCCGCGCAGCATCGTCCCGGCGACGAGTCCACCCATTTGCAGTTGGACTACATGCGAACCGCGCAAACGCGCCGGCACTTTGTCTGGCTCGAGTTCAATCAGACGGGCCAGCCCTTCGACGACTGCCGTCTTGCCGACGCCAGGCTCGCCCACCAGCATCGGAGAGTTTGCCCGCTCGCGATGGCAGAGAATCTCGACCATCTGCTGTATTTCTTTTTCGCGGCCGATGGTAGGCGCAATCTTGTCGGCGCGGGCGAGACGATTCAGTGAAACGCCGAAGTGTTTGAGATAAGGCGGCAAGTCAAACTTCTTGCGATACTGCTCCTCCTCGCGCTCGCGCTTCTGCACCTGCGCTTGCACGTTTTCAGTCACTGCATCAGGGTTCGCGCCCATGTTTCTCAACACCTCAACGAAAAGACCGTCCTGGCTGGTCAACGCCGAAAAAATATCTGTCGCTTCAATTGTCTTGCGACCCTGGGCGCGCGCGCGTTCCATTGCCCGCTTGAAAAGGTCGGTAGTATCCGGAGAAATTCGGAAGCCCTTGCCGACGTGTTGTTGGCGGGTGCTGTCCAAACGCTGGTCGATAGCAATTTTGACGTTGACCGGATCGAGCGACAGCTCACGCATGGCGGAGTTGAACATGTCAGGCTCCTCATGGATGAGTGCCTGCAAAATGTGCTCGACGGCCACGAAGTTCTGATCGCGTTGCCGCGACTCACTAAGTGCATGTTCGAGTATGCGCTGCCCGCTATCGCCAAACTTGTCTTTGTAAGATCCTAAATCAGCCATTGTCTTGCCCTTTAAACCGCTGCAATTGAAACCGTCCCGCACGATTTCATGTCATAGACCTTTGCCGTTTCCGTTTTCAAAAGTGCCCGGTCAATCTCCAACCAAACGCGGTGATTGGATGTCATTGAGCATATTCGCCGTTGCGTTTCGATGCAATAGGAATTCTCCCGAGGCGAACCACTGCAATTATTCGGCCAACCGACATTGTTGGCAAACTCCAGTCCTTGGCAGTTTGCGAATTAATAGTCGTAATCGTCGCCGCCGCCACCGGGCATCGGCGGACCGGATTTCTTCGGCTCAGGCGCGTCAGTGACAGCCGCGTCAGTCGTCAACAGCAAACCTGCAATCGACGCCGCATTCTGCAGCGCAGTGCGCACGACCTTGGTCGGGTCGATGATTCCCGCCGCGGCGAGATCTTCGTATTCGCCGGTGGCCGCGTTGAAGCCCTTGTTGCCTTTTAACTCTTCAACTCGGCCCACGATGACCGCGCCGTCGAGGCCGGCGTTTTCGGCAATCCGCCGGAGCGGCTCCTCCAGCGCGCGCCGGACGATTCTGATTCCGGTC
>JANMVC010000144.1:0-2698 GCA_031392315.1 Pyrinomonadaceae bacterium
GCCAGCAGCAGCGCGTCGAACTGCTAAAGGCTCTGTATCGTCATGCGCGATTGTTGATTCTCGACGAACCAACCGCAGTCTTGACGCCGCAGGAAGTCGAAGAATTTTTTGCGATCCTCCGGCGCATGCGCGAACAGGGCAAGACCGTCGTCATCATCACTCACAAGCTTTCCGAAGTGCTGGCAATTTCCGATGAAGTGACCGTCATGCGCGATGGCAAAGTAGTTGGGCGCGTGCAGACGAAGGAAACGAGTGCCGCGGAGTTGGCGCGGTTGATGGTTGGCCGCGAGGTGTTGCTGCGGGTTGAAAAACCTGACGCCGATTTGGGCACGACTGAACTCAGCGTCAAGAATCTTTCCGTAAAGCACGCGGATGGCGCTAAACGCCTTGACAACGTTTCGTTTGAAATTCGCAAGGGCGAGATATTGGGAATCGCCGGCGTCGAAGGGAATGGTCAGACCGAGTTGATCGAAGCCCTGGCTGGTCTGGTCCCGTCCGCGCAGCTCTCTGGCGAGGTACGCCTTGAAGGGCGCGACGTCACGCGGCTTGATGCGCGCGCCCGACGCGAGATTGGAATCGCGCACATCCCCGAGGACCGGCATCGGCGCGGACTGTTGCTTGATTTTAGTCTCTCGGAGAATTCAATTTTGGGGGTGCACCACCGCGAGAGCCTCCTGAGTTACGCCGGTGTGTTTTTGAACGACGCAGCGATTCGCAAACGTGCCGACCAGATTATTGCCGACTTCGATGTCCGGCCAACCAACCAGGACCTGCCCGCGCGCGCACTCTCCGGCGGCAACCAGCAGAAGCTGATCATCGGTCGGGAGTTTGACCTGCGACCGAAGCTGCTGTTGGTTTCGCAACCTACGCGCGGCGTAGACATTGGCGCGATCGAGTTTATTCATCGCAAGCTGGTGGCGCTGCGCGATGAGGGCTGCGCGGTGCTGTTAATCTCAGCGGAACTTGAAGAAGTAACCGCGCTCTCGGATCGGCTGCTGATAATTCACGAAGGCAAGATCGTCGGCGACGAGGATCCGAAAGTTGCCACTATCGAAGAAATTGGACTGCTGATGACAGGGGGCTCCAAACATTGAGTTTTCTTCGTGAACTGATCTTTCCCCTGATTGCCGTCATTGCCGCTTTCGTCGTCGGCGGGATCCTGATTCTGCTCATCGGCGACAATCCGATTGAAGCCTACCGGCTGCTGCTGGGAAGTGCGCTCTCGTGGCCGGACGGAATTGGCTACACACTCTTTTATGCGACGCCGCTGATCTTCACCGGGCTGGCCGTGCTGGTTGCGTTCCGTTGCGGGCTATTGAATATCGGCGCGGAAGGTCAACTTTACGTCGCTGCATTTGCGACTGCCTGGGTGGGAATCACTTTCGCAGGAATGTCGGCCTGGATTCTGCTGCCGCTTTGTTTTCTAGCGGCGATTCTCGCCGGAGGCGTTTGGGGCGCAATTCCCGGGGTGTTGAAAGCGCGCTTTGGCTCGCATGAAGTTATCAACACGATCATGTTGAATTTTGTGGCGGTCGCGATTTGCAGTTATTTCACGCAGTACTACTACAAAGCTCCGGGCGATCCGATCATGCAGACGACGCCGATTGGCTGGGGCGCGCATATCGCGCGGCTGGGCAAGTTTGTTCCCGGCATGCCCGAGCGGATACCAGTTAACGTCGCCTTCCTGATCGCGCTGCTGTGTTGCGTGCTGGTTTACCTGTTTCTCTGGCGCACCAAGTGGGGCTACGAATTGCGCGCAACCGGCAGCAACCCAACCGCGGCTGAGTATGGCGGCATCTCGATTCGCAGACAGATCATTATCGCAATGACCATCTCCGGATCTCTGGCGGGCATGGTCGGGATCAACGAAGTGCTCGGTTATCGTTATCGTTACTACGATGGTTTCTCCGATAACTATGGGTTTACCGGCATCGCCGTGGCGCTGCTGGGCCGGAACCATCCGGTGGGCGTCGTAGTGGCAGCGCTGCTGTTTGCAGTGTTGCAGCGCGGTGGCATCCACGTCGATGGCTTCTCGGAATACGTTACCAAAGACATCGTGCAGGTGTTGCAAGGCACGATCATTCTGTTTGTGGCGGCTGAAGCTTTCTTCCGTGGTTCTTTCGGTAGATTTGGTTTGGCGAAACGCGCCAAGGTTTAGCTCCGCGCGCGGGCTCGAGGGAAGCAACATGAGCGAACTCTTTTCCATTGCGCTGTTCTGGTCAACGGTCCGACTGTCGACTCCGCTGATTCTCGCGGCCCTCGGCGGAATGTTTTCCGAACGTGCGGGCGTGATCAATATCGCGCTCGAGGGCATGATGCTGGCCGGGGCATTCACGGCGGCGGCGGTGACGCACGCAGTCGGCAATCCGTTTGTGGGATTGGTGGCGGGCATGGCGGCGGGAGCGCTGATTGCCTTAATTCACGCGGTTGCCTGCATTAGTTACAAGGCGGATCAAGTGGTAACGGGAACGGCCATCAACATTCTGATGATTGGCATGCCGGCTTTTCTGAGCGGGGCCTTCTTTCTTTCGTCGGGTTCCACACCCCAAATTCCCAAAGAACAATTAATACCCTGGACTCCGATTGTCATCGCCTTCGCGCTCGTGCCCATTGCGTGGTATGTCCTATACAAAACTCCCTTTGGACTCAGACTGCGGTCGGTTGGCGAGAATCCAGAGGCGGCGGATGCGGCGGGGGT
>JANMVC010000246.1:0-8841 GCA_031392315.1 Pyrinomonadaceae bacterium
CGCAGCCACCGCAGGCTTCGATGCATACTCCGCACATCGCAGATATTTTGAGCGGGTGCGAGACGCCGCGCCGCTCAACCGCCTGCTCTACGTCGATCTGAAAACCTTCCTGCCGTGTTTGAATTTGATCACGACCGATAAAACTTCGATGGCCGCCAACCTCGAAGTAAGGGTTCCATTTCTCAATCGCGAGATGATTGAGTTGGCCGCGCGCATGCCGCCGGATTTTAAGTTGCGCGGTTTCAAACGCAAGTACATTCTCAAGCGAGCGCTCGAAAAAGTCCTGCCCTACGACGCCATTTGGAGAAAGAAGGCGGGCTTCGGCGCGCCGATTCGATCGTGGCTGCGCGGTCCGCTGCGCCCGATGATCGACGATCTGCTTTCCGAGGAGACGATCAAGAAGCGCGGACTGTTTCGTCCTGAAGAAGTAAAACGAATCATTGACGCTAATCTCGCCGGACGCGAAGATTACAACCTGCAGGTTTTTCAGTTGCTGAATCTCGAACTGTGGCAGCGCCAGTTTATTGATAGCTGAGGGTGGCACGGGCATCTTGCCCGTCTTCACACTGCTTGATGCGCGTACCGCGAAAACGCCGAGCGCGGAAATATTGACATCACGATCACGCAGGTCCTATCCTGTTCGTGTCGGCTAAGAGCCGGTGTCCTCAAGCAGCGCATGCCGTACCGACCGATCCCAGAGGTGTCGAGCTTTCCCAGAGTACGAATGGTTCCGGAAAATAATTCGACTGAATTGGATAACGAAATCCTACAAACAGAAGGTAGCGCGCCGGTGCGCGTGCTGCTGGCGGAAGACGATCGCGCGCTCAGGCGTTTTTTGGAAGTTGTACTCGAACGCGCCGGCTACAAGGTGATCCCCGCTGGGGATGGTCTCGAAGCCATGAAGTTGGCGCTATCGACGCGGATAGATATCGTGGTGACGGATGCGACTATGCCGAATCTGAGCGGTCACGAGTTTTGCCGCTTCATCAGAAATAGTCAGACGCTCGCGCATCTTCCAGTTATCCTATTGAGCGCGCAGGAACGAAAAGATCCGAATGAGAACTTGGAGCAGGTAGACGCGTTTTTGGCCAAGCCTGTTTCGGGAGAAGATCTCGTCGCGTGTATCGAGAAGCTGTTGGCTGGGAAGAGAAGTGGTTAAGGAACTCTAGTTTTGACTTTGCGGTCCTTTGCGTAACCTTCGCGCGCTTTGCGGTATAAAACAAAACCTAAACCGCAAAGCGCGCAGAGTGCTCGCAAAGGAACGCAAAGGGATCATCCTGCCGAGGCGCTGTTAACTTCAACCAAAGCGTCGATGCTGGTGTAGGCCAGGCCTTGAGACTCCGCCACTGCCTGGTAGGTGCAATGACCCGCGTAAGTGTTCACGCCTTCCTTCAATCCATTGTCACTCCGAATAGCTTCGAAGAAGCCTTTGTTCGCTAAAGTCAACGCATAAGGCAGCGTGGCATTGGTCAGGGCGAAGGTAGACGTGCGGGGGACTGCGCCAGGCATGTTGGCCACGCAGTAATGCAAGACACCTTCAACATAATAGGTTGGGTCTGAGTGGGTCGTCGGGTGCGTCGTCTCGATGCAACCGCCCTGGTCCACCGCGACGTCAACGATCACCGCGCCGTTTGGCACATCCTTCAACATGCCGCGCGTAACCAGCCGCGGCGCTGCCGCGCCGGGAACCAGAACGGCACCCACAATCAAATCGGCGTTAGACACCGCATCGTGAATCATGTAGGCGCTTGAAGCCAAGGTGGAAATCTTGGACAGAAAGATGTCGTCAAGCTCGCGCAACCGGTCGAGATTGTTGTCGATGATCGTTACGTGTGCGCCCATGCCGACCGCAATCTTCGCGGCGTTAGTGCCGACCACTCCGCCGCCGATAATCACAACGCGCGCCGCCGGCACTCCCGGAACGCCACCCAGCAGAATGCCGCGGCCACCCGACATCTTCTCCAGGTAGTGTGCGCCGACCTGAATCGCCATGCGTCCGGCAACTTCCGACATCGGCGTGAGTAGGGGCAGAGTGCCGCGGCGATCGGTAATTGTTTCGTAGGCAACGCCAGTCACTTTACGTTTGAGAAGTTCATCGGTGAGCTTGCGATCGGGAGCGAGGTGGAGATAGGTAAACAGCAAATGGCCTTCGCGCATGCGGGGATACTCGGGTGCGATCGGCTCCTTGACCTTGACGATCATGTCTGCTTTGGCCCACACGTCGTCTGCGGAACCAATGATTTGTGCACCGGCTTTTTCGTAGAGCGCATCTTCGAACCCGGAACCTTCCCCCGCGCTCTTCTCCACTATCACCTCATGCGACGCGTCAGTTAGAGCACGCACTCCGGCGGGCGTCAGGCCCACGCGGTATTCGTTATCCTTGACCTCTTTTGGCAAGCCGACTATCACGATGAGCCCTCCAGATGGTTTGAATGTTGCAGGTCAGAGAACAGATGTCAGCGATCAGAGGTCAGCAAGACCGGTGATCACGGCGCGCTTCGCTTATCTGACCTCCGATCTCTGACTTCTGATCTCTGACCTCTGATCTCTGTCTATTCCGTGTCGATCTGGGCGCGTTGAAGCTTGCCGCTGTAATCGACGTAGATGGATTTCCATTCCGTAAAAATATCCAGCACTTGCGTGCCCGCTTCGCGGTGGCCGTTGCCAGTGCCTTTGGTTCCGCCAAAAGGTAGATGAACTTCGGCACCGATGGTCGAAGCGTTGACGTAGAAGATGCCGGTATACATATCGGCCATGGCGCGGAAGGCGCGGTTGACGTCGCTTGTATAGATGGATGCGGACAGGCCATAGCGAACACCGTTAGCGATTTCCACTGCTTCGTCCAGAGACTTTGTCGGGATCACGGCGGTGACAGGTCCAAAGATTTCTTCCTGGGCGATCCGCATGTCTGGCGCCACGTCGGTGAAGACGGTGGGCTCGATGAAATAACCGCGCGCATATTCGCCTTTGGTCAAATGCTTGCCGCCCGCGGCCAACGTCGCGCCGTCTTCGTTTTGACCGATGTCGATGTAACCCATGATCTTCCTGACGGCCGCTGCGTTGATCACCGGCCCCACGTCAGTCTTGGCCGCAGCGCCGTTACCCACCCGCAAGGCGCGGGTGCGCTCAACCAACTTATTGCAAAACTGCTTATAAACTTTCTTGTGAACCACAATACGAGAAGAGGCTGTGCAACGCTGCCCCGAGGTTCCAAACGCACCCCACAGTGCGCCTTCAATTGCGAGGTCTACATCAGCGTCGTCCATGACCATGATGACATTCTTGCCGCCCATTTCGAGCGAGCAGATGGCGTTGCGCTCGGCGCAGGCTGAGGCCACCGTGCGGCCGGTTTCAGTAGATCCAGTGAATGAAATCAAACGCAGCGAGGAGTGATTGGTGATTGCGGCTCCCGCGTTTTCGCCATAGCCCGTGACCAGATTTACAACTCCGGGCGGGATGCCGGCTTCTTCGCAGGCCTGGACCAGATTGTAAGTTGAAAGCGGCGTGTCCTCAGCGGGCTTGATGACCAGTGTGTTGCCGCAGACCAGCGCGGGAATCATCTTCCACGAAGGGATGGCCATCGGAAAATTCCACGGCGTAATCAAGCCGCAAAGCCCGACGGGCTGCCGCACGCACATGGCAAACTTGTCCGGCATCTCCGCCGGAGTCGTAAATCCATGCAGACGCCGTCCTTCGCCGGCGGTGTAGTAGGTGCAGTCGATAGCCTCCTGCACGTCGCCGCCGGCCTCAGTCAGCACTTTCCCCATCTCCCGGGTCATGTCCGCGGTGTATTTCTCTTTGTTGCGGATCAGAATTTCGCCGAGGCGGAAAAGAATTTCGGCGCGGCGCGGCGCGGGCGTGTTGCGCCAACCGTCAAACGCACTTTGCGCGGCATTGACCGCCGCATTTACGTCAGCGGCGGTTGAAGACGGAAAGCGGCCGATAACGTCGTCCGTATCGGCGGGGTTGACGTTTTCAAACACCTCGCCGGATTCACTCGGGACCCACTTGCCGCCGATATAGTTTTGATAATTTTTTGCCGCCGCGCGAGTCGTGCGCTGCGTACGCCTGGAACTGTTCTTTGCGAGAGCTTTTTTTGCTTGAGCCATTTTATAAGTTTCGAGTTTCGAGTTTTGAGCTTCGAGTTTGCAACTTGAAACCCGGATCTCGAAACTCGAAACCAGTTTCATTGGTAAGTGAACTGCACGATCCTGGTAGTGACGCGCTTGAGCGCTCCAGAGTAAGTGGCGACGTGTAACACGACCGGATCGCCGGGTTTGAGACCACTCAGGACACGCTGAAAATCCGCCAGCGTAGTAACGGGGACGCGGTTCAGGCGCGTGATTACATCGCCTTCGCCGAGCGCCTGGGCGCCGTTTGCCAAACGAACTTCCGCCGCCAGTCCATTGGGATCTACGTCTTTGACGTAAAGCCCGCGCACGCCGGTCAGCCGCTTTTCAGTGCTGAGCTGTTGCGTCAGCTCGGCCAGCGTAATTCCCAACAGCAAACCGTTGCCCTTCGGATCGGGTACTTTGGCCGTGGCCGGCGCCGGCTCTCCCGAATCGCCCAGTTGCTGCAATGGCGGACGTTCGCCCAACACCACGTTGGCGGTGCGTTTTTCGAGTTTGCCGTCGCGGTCGCGAAGGAATGTGAACGCGGCGGATTCGCCAATCGGGCTGCCCGCAACTTTCTGGATCAAGTCCTGCGCGTTGGCCACCGGCTGACCGTTGAACTCAGTGATGATGTCGTTCGTCTCCATGCCGGCTTTTGCCGCTGGCGTGGGTTGGCCATCCTTGGTTTGGTAAACGTCCATCACGATGGCGCCCTTCGCTTCGGGCAAGCCATAGACGCGCGCATATTCTTCCTTAACTGAATCGAGCGTAACGCCCAAATAGCCGCGCCGAACTTTCCCCTGGGCGACGATTTGCCGATAAACGAAATTCGCTTCCGAAGCGGGAAGCGCGAAGCCGATGCCGTTGTAGTCTCCGGTCGAAGTGGCAATCTGCGAATTGATGCCAATCACTTCGCCGCGCATGTTCACCAGCGGGCCACCGCTGTTGCCACGATTGATGGCCGCATCAGTTTGCAGGAAACGCTGGAACGGCGTGAAGTAAGGCGTCTCGCGTTCCTTCTTCGAGATGATGCCTGCGGTGACAGTTTGGTCGAGACCAAAAGGCGAGCCGATGGCCAGGACCCAGTCGCCTACCTGCGATGCGTTTGAATCGCCGAGCGTGACCGTCGGCAGGTCGCGTCCTGCCTCGATCTTGATGACGGCGACGTCAGTTTCATCGTCGATTCCAATCACGCGGCCACGGAATTTTTCCCCGGACTGCAAGCCCACGATAATTCTTTGCGAGCCCTGAACGACGTGTTCGTTAGTAAGAATGTAGCCTTTGGCGTTAACGATAAAACCGCTGCCCACACCGCGATCGGGGCGGCGAGCCTGGCGGCGGAACATATCGAGCAGCGGATTTGTGGCCGACTCGTCCTCTTTGTCGTCAGGATCCTTCGCGGCCATGACCGGGCTTGGCGCAATCGTTTCAATGTTCACCACGGCCGGCTCAACTCGCCGTGCAATTTCGGCAAACGACGCCGACAGCGCTTCCGGTGCGCGGGCGATCTGCACTTCGTTTTGTGCGACAGTTGGGCGTCCGGAAAGCATCGCGCCGACGCCGATACCTGCCAACAAGCAGGCCGCGCCGAGCGCTATGATCCATACGCGGAGCTTTCGCAAAATGGCTCGTTCATCAATTGGGGAAGGGTCCTGGATTGGGTCTGACATAAATACCACCTTCGAGAAAAACTGCATGTCGCACCCCGATGATGGTTACCTTAACGCGGTGACCAGCGGAGCACAGAAGGAAGGGCTGAAGTATAGCGAAACGTTTAGCCAGGGGCAAAAGATCACTCGGCAGACGGCAGGAGCAGGGGGCAGAAGCAGGAGGCAGGAGCAGACGGCACGCAAACGATCCGGCAGGTGAACCGATTTTCCATCTGTCATTTCTGATGTCACATTTTTCATTGGTTGCCTCCGAGAGGATAGAATCCCGACCAGGAACGTTTTCCCAATGAAACATGAGAAATAATGAGAAATGACAGATGGAAAATCGGTAGCCGGATCGGTATCGTGTCCCTGCCGACTGCCGACTGCCGACTGCCGACTGCCGACTGCCGTCTGCTCCTGCTTCCAGATCTACGGTCTGAGCAGAACCTTCATGACGCCTTTCTTCTCCGCCCGTTCCATGGCATGCACGCCCTTCTCGAGCGAATACTCCTCGCTGATCAGACTATCGATGTCGATCATGCCTTTCTTCAGCAGATCAAGGGCGGGCTGAAAACGACCGCAGCGCGAACCAACAATTGAGATTTCGTCAACCACCAGCCGCACCTGATCGATGGTCGCCGGATCGGCTCCGGCGAAAGTTGACTTCAACACCAGCGATCCGCGAGGGCGTAATAACTCCAGCGCTGTCGCAAACCCGGAAGCTGAACCGGACGCTTCGACGACTACATCAAATTCCCGTTTGCGTTTCGTCGTTTCGCGCAGCATCGAAGTCTCGATACCACGCCGTTCGGCAATGCGTAGTTTTTCTGCGTGTTTGCCGACTAACAAAACGGGCGCGCCGCTCAGCGCAATCACTTGCGCGCACAGCAAACCCAATTTCCCGTCGCCGATAACCGCTACGCTGGTGCTTTTGTTTATCGCCACGCGTTCCAGAATGCCGCAGGCGGCGGCGAGAGGTTCAGTGAAGACAGCATGTTCGTCCTCGATCATGTCTGGCACCGCGATTAGGTTTGCCAAAGGCAGTCGCAAGTATTCGGCGTGGGCGCCGTCTCTTCCGAGTATCCCGAGAACAGTCCGATTCGCACAGTGGCGCGAATCGCCACCCGTGCACAGATCACATATTCCGCATCCAGCATTGATCTCCCCGACGACCCGCTGGCCCAACATCGCGTCGCCGGTAGATTCCTCCACCACGCCCACAAACTCGTGTCCGATAGTTCCCTTGAAGCCGGCATAGCCGGAGGCGATTTCGAGGTCGGTATTGCAAATGCCGGAGAGATGAACGCGCACTAAAGCTTCATCGCCGCGAGTTGGCTTTTCAATCTCGCGGACCGACAGTTTTTTCCTTTCGACTCGCAGGGCCTTCATAAAGCAGATGTCAGAAGTCAGATTTCAGACGTCAGATGTTGGACTGGAAGCAGGGTAAATCAAGAGCGTCGATCGCGCGCGTGTTCCACATGTTCTTAACTAACATCTGGCATCCAGCATCTGACATCTACTTCAAAAACTTCGGGCGCGCGTATAGACGTTCTGAGAAGTGAGCTCGACGGTTTGTTTGGGGCCGACAACATTGACGGGTAGCCGCCATTCCAGTTCCTCTTCGCCTTCCAGGCGCGCGTGTATCCACCAGTTGCCGGCGCGGACCACCACGGCGCCCTGTCCTTGCTTGTCTAATCGGGCGGTAATAGTTCGACGTCCCTCCATGCGTTCCTTCAGAAAATCGTCGAAGCGTTTACCGGCGCGGCGTTCGGTAAAGTATTCGTGGCGCACCGCCAGCACGTCTACCGGATATAGCTCGACCGGAATATCCAGAGCGCCGGCGCCGGATGATTGTCGGAGCACAATCTGCAACATGGTGTCGCCATGGGAAGCTGGCGCGGCGTCGGCTGGCTGATATGGTAGCTCGCGGTAAATCCACCAACCCGAGGCGAAGAGCGCGACTACCAGTCCCGCGCGGAGCAGTAGAGTAAGAAGGCTGTAGAAGCTGCTGGTAGTTTTCACGGCAGAAGCGTGACCGGCATTCGTTGTCTGTCTGACAGGAACCATCTGACCGAACTTAATGGCCATGATACCTAAGGCAGAATAATTTTGGTATGCGCGGCGCGGTTCGCCGCAGTTCGTTGTTGAGAGTTGAAAGGTTAGAGAATGCGAAGTAAGCTCAAGGACGAAAATCCGCAAGAGAAAAACTGTTGCTGCATGCGCGCAACGAGCATAGCGAGGAACCCTTGGAGATAACTCTCGACAAATTTCGTGACGAGTGTGGCGTGTTCGGGATCTATGGCCACGTCGACGCCGCTCGTCTGACTTATTTGGGGCTCTATGCGCTTCAGCATCGCGGTCAGGAATCCTGCGGCATCGTTTCGTCAGACGGAGCGGAACTGCGACAAGAACGCGCGATGGGCCACGTTGCCGACGCCTTTGACCAATCGACTCTGGATCGTTTGACTGGCGCAAACGCCATCGGCCACGTGCGCTATTCAACAGCCGGCGAAGTTTCCATTCGCGAGGCCCAGCCTTTTCTGGTTACCTGTCAGCACGGTCAAATCGCAGTCTGTCACAATGGCAATTTGCCTTTCGCTCGCGATGAACGACGGCGGCTCGAACAGGAAGGCGCGATTTTCTCGGCGACATCAGACACGGAAGTAATTCTCCACGGCGTGGCGCGATCGAAAGCCGGATCCGTGCGCGAGGCGATACCCGAAGTTTTGCGCGACACCGAAGGCGCGTTTTCAATGTTGTTTCTCACGCCGAAAGAGTTGATCGCGATTCGCGACCCGCGAGGCTTTCGTCCGCTGGCCTTGGGGCGCCTGGGAGATGCCTGGGTCGTGGCCTCGGAAACTTGCGCGTTTGATCTGATCGATGCGCAGTATGTGCGCGATGTCGAACCGGGCGAGATGATCGTGATTGATGCGGATGGTTTGCGTTCATCGCATCCGCTGGAAAAGCAGCAGCCTTCGATGTGCCTATTCGAGCACGTCTACTTTGCCCGTCCGGATTCGCTGATCTACGGCCATTCGGTAAACGAATCGCGGCACAAGATGGGCAAGCGACTGGCG
>JANMVC010000262.1:0-2033 GCA_031392315.1 Pyrinomonadaceae bacterium
AGGTAGTTGCCGTCCTTTGGAAAAAACTCGTAGCCGGTGCGTCCGCCGAGTTTTCTCTGATCGTTGATGTTGTAATTCCAATCGACTGAAAAGACAGTTGTGCCATTCGGCGCCAGTGGCTCCGGCAAATCGATCCGCATCATGGTCTTAACAATCGTGTAGCGCAGCGGTCGGCCCACGCGATCCTTCACGGCGGTGATTGTGACGGCGCCGTCAAACGCATCGCGGGCCAGCAACTGATCGAGCGTGGTGTAGGACAACTGCGGTTGTCCCGGCTGCGGCGGATTTCGAGTGTCAAAACTAATCGGCGCGGGCTCCCGCTTAAACTCCGGCGCGGTCGCAGTGCTGTTAGCTTCGGAAGCGGCAGCGAAAATGTTTTGATCGAGTTGCAGCCAGAGGTAAGTGAGCGTGTCGGGCGAACGGTTGAAATAAGTGATGGTTTCCGACCCAATGATCCGCTGCTTCGCGTCGTCGAGTTCCACGGCAATTTGGTAGTCAGCCCGTTGTTGCCAATACTTTGGACCCGGCGCTCCGGAAGCCGATCGCTGCTCGTTGGGCGTAGGCAACAACTCTTCGAGCTGGCGAAATTTGTCGATGGGATTTGTTTTAGACTGCGCGAACAGCAGCGGATTGATCGAGAGACAAACTGCTAACAGCAGCAAACGGCTTATCAGTGATGACACTACCTTCCTCCGTTAAGCTAGGAAACTAATTGGGCGGGAGATGAGGGCATATTACAACGACTGACGGGAGGCGCATAGCGAGGAGCGGTGCGAGCAGGCGCTTAATCTGCGCGTGCCCAAGGTTCGTTAGACAATCGTCTTGGGTCGAACCATTCAACGAGCCTGCGGAGCAGGCGGAAGCATAAAGCCCAGGGTGGAGCGAAGCGGAACCCTGGGTTAACACAATACAAAAAGTGGAGCCCGCGAAGCGGGCGGCAGATGAACCGACGGGCAAGCGATGGCTGTTGAAGTCGTAGGGTCTATCGCCCGTTTCACGGGCTAAGGTCGTAATCTGGCGAGGATCCTGGGGCTCACGCCCCAGGCTACATGCTTTCGCCTGCTCCGCAGGCTCGGGGCATATCCGCCCTCACGAGTAGATCCGGCGCGCATACTCCTCGACCATGCGATCGCTGTTGAATTCCGGCCCAAGCGTGGCAATGGATCGTTTCATCATCGCAATCCACTTGCGCGGGAGGCCTTGCGCGTCGCGGTCGTAATACAGCGGCGCCACTTCCTGTTCCAACAATCTATATAGCGACTCGGCGTCGCCGGCATCCGACTCGGGATTCCCGGCAGCGGTAATTGTGTGCGGCGTTGAGTCGTCGTGGGCATCGCCTACCGCAAATCCGTTGGTCCCCTCGTAGCCTTCCAGCCACCAGCCATCCAGGATCGATAGATTCAGTCCACCGTTAATCGCCACCTTCTCGCCGCTGGTTCCCGAAGCCTCGAGCGGCCGACGCGGCACGTTAAGCCAAACATCGACAGACTGGACGAGCTGCCGCGCGATCTCGTGATCGTAGTCTTCAAGAAACACCGCCCGGTCCCGGACGAGCGGGTCATACTTCCATTTGGCCACTTCCTGCAGCACCACCTTCGCCCCGCCATCTTGCGGATGAGCTTTGCCGGCAAACACAAACTGCACCGGGCGTTTCGCGCTATTGATGATCTTGCGCAAGCGAGCTTGATCCTTCAGCAGTAGATTCCAGCGCTTATAACCAGCCACGCGGCGGGCAAACCGCACCTTTGATTGACCCCAACTACTGGGCCGACCCAAATGACAAGGAAATGTCATTGAAAGGTTTGCGCCTTGCCCGCGAGATCATGAAGCAGCCAGCCTTCAAACCCTATGTGCTGCGTGAAATCATTCCGGGGCCTGATCTAGTCTCCGATCAAGAATTGGCCGTTTACGCCTGCGCCAACGGCAAAACCGATCATCACCCCGTTGGCACCTGCAAGATGGGAATTGACGATGCTGCCGTTGTCACGCCCGATCTAAAACTGCGCGGGATTGAAGGTCTTCGTGTTTGTGAT
>JANMVC010000200.1:0-6541 GCA_031392315.1 Pyrinomonadaceae bacterium
GTAGAACTATTTCGGTCGCCAGACACAAAGCGGGACAGCCAGATTTTGATCAGGCTGCAAACGCCGCGGCAAACTTGCTCGCCAGCACCAGGCTGAGTGCGCCTCTGACAGTTGGTCTTTCGCCCAGAGTGGAAGGCAGGATTCTGGCCGAGGGGAGCCCGCGTCGAACACTATGCTCAATGGTTTCCGTGAGCGCACTTTCAACCAGCGGCCAGGCCCGCGCGATCTCGCCGCCAACAACTACTGCTTCCGGACTAAAGCCAACCACCAGATTGGAAATTCCCACGCCCAGGGAACGCGCTGTGTCGACCAACGCCGACTTCGCACGAGCCTCGCCGCCCAGAGCCTCGTCTACCAATTCGCGAAAACCAAATGTCGCCGACTCAAGACGACCGGAGAGTTTGGCGTAGCGGGCCATCGCCGAACGTTCGGAAGAGAAAGCTTCCCAGCAATCGTGATTGCCACAGGAACACGGCACCGGCGCCTGCTCACCGATGATCATATGTCCAAACTCGCCAGCTGCCCCGCTCTCACCGCGATAGATTTGGCCGTTAAAAATAATTCCAGTGCCAACACCTTCCGCCACCAGAACTAAAATAAAGTCTCTGGCGTCATTTACTTCAGGCCGTCCAAACCACAATTCGGCGAGCGCCACCGCATTGGCGTCGTTCTCAATTATTACCGGCAAGCCAACCGCGGTTGAGATCGTTTTGGCAATTGGAACGTCGCGCCACTTGAAATAGGGAATGTAAACGGCATCACCGCTTGCTGGATTAACTAACCCCGGCAGACTTACTCCCACACCTTCAATCGCACCCTTGTTGCGACTCGATAACGTACGAACCAGGTCGATCACATGGTCCAGCGTTTCATCTGAATCAGGATCGGTAAGAAACTCCTGTTGCTCGACAACCCGGCCGGCAAGGTCGCTGGTGGCGACAGTCGTAAGGGTTGGGGTGATTGCCACGCCGACAGCCATCGCCCCGGCGGTGCGAAGTTTGAGCAAGGTCGGCCTGCGTCCGCCTGTTGACTCCCCTTCCCCGATCTCCTCGACGAGGCCTTCGCTTTTCAAGTCTTCAACGATGGCGGAGATGGTCGAGCGTTGCAACTCAGTCTCCCGCGCAATCTCGGCACGCGAGATGGGCTCGCGTTCGCGAACATAGTTCAACACTATCTGCCGATTGATATCGCGGATTGTGTTCAGGCGGGCGGCCTGGGCCTTTTTCAGATCAAGTCGTCGCAAAGAAATGAAGCTCCAGTCGGGCAGAGCCGGGTTATTACGGTAAAGCAGTGTTACCTTCGCTTAATAGAGTAACAGGTATAGTGAACGACTTGGGTGGGGTCAACTGTTTTCTGACACTTCCGTTCACGACCGCACGACGACCTTGCTATGAGGAACTTACAATATCGCTCTGTTGCCTTTGCCTTGAGTGAGAGTTACAGACTTGTCGACGCCAGTAATCTCGAAGGTTTCAAGAGCACCGTTGGGCCATTGAATTTCCAGTCTGTCTACTTTCGTCGCGGCACCCAGTCCGAAATGCAGCGTCATATCATTTTGTGAACAATAGATTGCGCCACTAAAGAGGTCCTGCCGTTGCCGCGTCTTTCCGGTCGTAAGGTAGACGACACTGCCGATCGCATCTTTCGGACTCTTCTTAGCCACGTCGCCGACTAGTTTTAGATCCAACCAATGTCCTGTTCCCGCTGCGACGCTGCGCAAGACGGTCGGTGCCGCATCCAGATTATTAATCACGATGTCCGAGCGTCCGTCGCCGTCCAGATCTCCAATCGCGAGTCCTCTGCCGGGCCAGGCATTCGCCAGCGCGCTTCCCGCCGGCGCGCCCACGCGCTCAAACTTCCCATTCTTCAGATTCCGAAATAGGAGCGCTTGCTGGGCGTAACTTGTGCCCCACTGATTCGAATCAACGGCGGGGTACACATGCCCATTCACCACAAAGACATCCAACCAGCCATCGTTATCAAAGTCGAGAAAGCTGGTGCCCCAGCCTAGAAATGGAATCGTCACTTCGCCGAGGCCAGCCTGGAAAGTTACGTCGGTAAAATTTGCTTCACCGTCGTTGTGGTATAGAACGTTCGAGTCGTCAGAGAAGTTTGTGATGTGAAAATCCACGCGGCCATCGTTGTCATAATCGCCCACTGCCAACCCCATGCCGGCCTGCTCGCGGCCATTTTCGTTAAGCGCGATGCCTGACGGATAGCCGACTTCTTCAAACGTGCCGTCTCCTTTATTAATGTAGAGTTGCTTGGGCGTCGAGTCGTTCACCACCAGCAAGTCGAGCAGCTTATCGTCGTCCACATGGACGAAGGCGGAACTGAAACCGTAATACTTCTGCGGGTCGCTGACGCCGGCCTTGATGCTTACGTCCTCAAAACTGCCATCGGCCTTTTGGCGATAGAGCGTGTCGCCATCGCCCGGCAGTCCACGCGGACCGCACATCACCGGCACACCGCGAAACTGGCAAAAGTTTTGGCCCACACCGCCCGGCTTACCTGCATCGGTCGGATTTGGCGGCAGGTTATTCAAATCGATCTGCACGTAACCAGGAACAAAAAGATCGAGGCGGCCATCGCCGTCGTAATCGCCCCAACTCGCGCCGGTACTCCAGCCCTTTCGCGCCACGCCCAGTTTTTCCGCAACATCGGTAAAGGTGCCATCGCCGTTGTTGTGATAAAGACGCGAGACGCCAAAATTGCCGACGTAGAAATCGGCGCGCCCGTCGTTGTCGTAATCGCCAACCGCCACGCCAAAACCCCAGCGCTCGTTGGCCACGCCGGCTTTGTCGGTTACGTCCTCAAACTTCCAGTTACCCAAATTGCGATAGAGCGCGGCCCGCGGCGCTTTCTCTTTGCCCTGCATCGCGGCGGTGGTCGATCCGTTTATCAAGTAAACGTCCGGCAGTGAATCGCCGTTGTAGTCAAAGATCGCGACCCCGCCCGAAGGCGTTTCAAAGATGTAGTCCTTCGAGGTTCCGCCGGAGCGGTGGCGAAATGACGCGAGTGCTGTCTTGGCAGTTACATCTTCGAAAACAACCTGGCCTTTAGGATCTGTGACTCCGACCGTTCGTCTCGAGGTGTAGGTCAGTTGGGAACCGGTAGAGACTCCGCCGGTTGGAGGCGCGGTTGGCTGCTGCGGCTTGGCCGGAGTTTGCGCTACCAACACGACAGGCAGTAACAAGCAAGCCAGATTGAAGAGCGCAATCGCCCTCGACAACGAGCGCACGCGTTGACCGTTAGTAATCATTGAGCAGGAATCTCTTTTCGTTAAGCGGTGACTGGGCGCAACGGTTTTTTCGCCGTCACGTGAATCAAGCAGCACGCTGGGGACGACCCACGAGAAAATACGCGGGTGTTGTGCTTAAGTCAAAACAGGCCGGCAGATCCGGTAAGGGTGCAGTTTGATCGTGACGTTCTTTAGTTCACACCGTGGCTTTAGCCCGGTGAATAGTATCGAGCGCTAAAGGGAAACCGTTTAAACGGTTTCAGGTTGTGTCGACCGCTGAGGTCACCGCGCTAAAGCGACGGTGTTAATGAAATAGAACCGCATCGAAACAGCGATCAGGTAATGTCGCGCAGCATGAAGCCAACACTCAATTTGCGGAGATCACCACGTAATCACGTCCGCTATACAAACGCGCGCCCTTTGCTTCCGCCGTCATCATCAACGGACGTGGTCGTCTAAATGATCTGTCTCTGCTAGTTGACACCGAGAGAATCTCGTTGCCCGCGAGATTCATGACACTAAACTTTCCGTCATTCGAGAATCCAAATCCGTACGCGCCGGTCGGCAATGTCTGGCCGTTGATTGAAATGTCGGAGTCGGTAATCAGGAAGCCTTCATACTTCGCGCGCACGTCGGCCGCATATCCGGAAGTATCCACCATGCCGGCAATCACGCGGCGGTCGCTGCCAAAACGAGCGGCGGCCGAGTTACGAATTTGAGTCTGCGCACTCAGCCCCTGAAAATAGAATCCCGGCGGGACTACGCGCGCGAGCTCCGCGCTCGTTAGGATCACGGCGCGGTTCTGGGCGGCCACAAGCAACGGCAGCGAGATAGAAATAACCAAAACAGCAATTCCTGTTAGCAAATATCGTCCCCAGCGCTTCATAAGAAAATCCCTCCTTCAAATTTTCGGGCACCTTAGTCTGTCGTTAGCGGAGTGTAACGCAATCCTTTAGTTTGCGGACCACTTGTCGTCGTCTAAGGTCTAAGTTAATCGCAAACTAACAGTTTGCGTTACGATGCCTTTCGCGGAAACAGAAACGTCAGGATCAACTCAACCCGCGCGGCCCAGGCTTTTTCGTTATGCTCAGCGCCTTCCGCTTGGAAGTATTTTAGATCCTTCCCGTCCTTCCAGCCTTTCTTGATCAGCGTCATCTGCAAAAGTCGTACATCGGTAACCGCCTGTTGCGCGCCTTCGGCGTCGCGTCCTTCCTTGGTTCCCATGTCCATCCAGATGCGCACATTCGGCTTCTTGGGCAGCGCCTCAACGTAATGCACGATCTGCTGGTTGGCAAACCAAACCGATGGCGAGACCACCGCCGCGCGACCAAACACGTCGCCATGCTTCAGCGCCAGATAAAGCGACGCCAACCCACCCAGCGAAGAGCCGCCCAGGCCGGTGTGCTTTGCTTCTTTACGAGTGCGATAGTTTGCATCAATGAAAGGTTTCAATTCCTCGACGATCATGCGGCCGTAAAGATCTACTTTCCCGCCCATCTTGTATTTAGCATCCTCAGCCGCCGTGTACTCATTGATGCGGTCCTTCGTGTTGTAAATGCCGACAATGATCAGCGGCTCGATTTTTCCGGCGCCAATCAGCGCCTGGGCCGTTTCATCCACACGCCACTCCTGCCCGGGAATAAACGACGTGGCTCCGTCGAATAGGTTCTGGCCATCGTGCATGTAGAAGACCGGGTAGAGCTTTCTTTTAGCGGCGTCGTAGCCCGGCGGCAGGTAGACGATCACGTCGCGATCATTCTTCAGGATTTGTGATTGGAAACTTTTGTGAACTCGTATGTCGCCAGTGAGCGTGTGCGGTTGCTGGGCAAGAGCGCCGCTGCAAAGAAACGCAAATGTAAAAGCAGCCAGGAGCGAAACTCTATTCATCATTGCCCGTTGTTGACTCTAAGCTGGTTTCGTTAGTTAGCGGTTGCCAAGATTGTAGATGGCTGTCTGCGGATGATATGTCTGCCAGTCGAACCAATAGTCGTTGAGTACAGCGACCTTCTTCAGTTGCTTCCCACTGAGCGGACCAGAAATCGCTTTGCCGGTGAAATCCCATTCGCTGCCGGTTTCCGCATCCACCAGCGTCAGCGAAGCCGTATTTGGTTTGACGAAAAACTCCAGCTTGCGTCCATCGACAACTCTTTCGAAAGCGCGGACCGATCGTTTGTCATCGCCGATCACGATGAAGATGGGAACTCCACCCAAGTCGTCCAGAATCAGGCTCTGTTTCACTATCGCGTCAAGGGGATAAGCCTTCGAGGCGCCGTTGATAGTCAGACCGACAACCAGCGTTCGCGGCGCCATCGACTTGTCCACCGCAAACGACGTCGCCACCGGCACCTTGGTCATGCGTTCCTCCCAGTTCGCCGGAGCATACTTCCCTGCCCGCGCGATCTGCTCGTCAGGCCGCAGCACTCGCCCATCTGGCTGCTCCTGCTTCCACAATCCGAAGGTCAACTCATCATGAAAAACAGAACGAAGACGCTGACCTTTAAGCGGTCCCTGGATCGCTTCGCCGGTGACCTGTTGCCACCATGAGCCAGTCTCCTCGTCGCGCATGATGAAGTTCTGGTTATTGATCCCAGCCAACCGGAAGTGAAGTTGCCGCCCGTTTACTGTCGTCTCCCACACCAGACCGGTGTGACAGAGCGTTCAATAAGTGGCGACAATCGGAGTGCCGCCGACCGTGTCCTCCACCACATGATGGTAAGCCATCAGCCGCACCGGATAAGCCGCCGCTTCGCCGTTGCTCTCGATAGCCATCACGATATCCGCCTCGTCAACAAATCCAGCCTCGGCCGTTTTTGCATAAGCCGCGTTCGCCAGCGGATTAAACATCCACTCAAAATGATTCTGTCGCGCGAACCAGGTTGACGCTAGCAAAGGAATTAGCACGACTAACAGGACAGATCTCTTCCACCAACGCGAACCGCGCCAAAGCTTCACCATCAGAAACAAACCAAGCGCCAGCCCAGCCAGCGTGGCCCAGGGCGACCAGCGGCGCATCAGGTAGGAAACTTCGACGCCGCGCGGAGACTGAGGTGCGAAGGGTTGGATGATCCAAACGGGAGCGATAACGATGGCCAGCGCCGCCACAGTTATCACGATTAAAAGTAGCCATGCGCTTTTGCGGCCGAACGCGCTGCTGTTTGCCATCAAAGATTTACCTTCCCGCGGGTGGAATTGTGACTATCGGTAACGCGCATGATACTCCAAAACCATCGATCGCCTTTGCGCAATCTTTCGACCCCCTTGTCCCACCCGATCGCGAAGCATTGGGTTACAATGGGAACG
>JANMVC010000277.1:0-1605 GCA_031392315.1 Pyrinomonadaceae bacterium
CAACAACAGCGTGTGGCGATTGCGCGCACGCTCGCTTACGATCCCGAAGTTTTACTTTTTGATGAACCCTTTGGAGCGCTGGATGCGCAAACGCGGACACGTTTGCGCCGCGAGATACGCGAATTACTGAAGAAGGTAAACGTACCTGCCATCTTCATAACGCATGACCAGGAAGAGGCGCTGGAGTTGGGAGATCGCATCGCCGTAATCAACGTTGGCCACATCGAACAGATCGGCACGCCCGCCGAGGTCTACAACAATCCGGCAACCGAGTATGTGGCGACGTTTCTCGGCGCGGCTAACATTCTCGAGGGCCTAGTGCGAAAAGACCACATCGAGGTTGGTGGAGCGAAGATTGCAGCCCAGATAGATGCGGAGAAGTTTCGCGAGGGCGAGCCGGTAAAGCTCATCTTTCGTCCGGAGGATGTCTCATTGAGCAAGACCCAGGAGCCGGCGTCTGGCCAATCCTGCTTTGCGAGTGGGATTGTAGAGGAGACAAGCTTCGTCGGCGCTTATGAGCGGTTGCGCATCCGGCTTGATCCGACCGGCGGCGGTTCGGGTGACAGCGGCGACACGCCTTTTTACCTCACCACTGAAACTCCGGAAAGCCAGACGGCGAAGCCGATCATCGCGACCAGACCTAAACCCGAGACAATGGCCGTGAACCTTCGTCGCGGCGAACGTGTTTTCATCGGCCTCACCTCGTTTACGTTACTCCCGCAAACCACGCCACCAGCAAACTAGCTTGCAAAAGGCTCAAGTGCAGCAACGGCAAGGGTGTGGAATTGCCGACGGACGCTGTTGATGTTTACAAACGGCAGTGCGCGGGCGTGGGTGCGGTTGGTCAAGAGAATGAAAACGCGCTGGTGTTGCGGGTCGATCCAGCAACTCGTGCCGGTGAATCCGGTGTGACCAAAACTATCCGGCGGGAGGTCCGGACCCGCGGACGATCCGCTTGTTTCAGCCAACATCCAGCCGATGCTTCGGCTTTCGTCTAGTCCCGGAGTCAGGTTCTCGCGAAACAATCTGAGCGTCTCGGGCTTCAGGAGAGGATTTCGACTAGCCGCGTTGTTCAATGGGCTTTCAAGAAATTGACTCGCCAGTGCCAGCGTTTCCGTTGCGGTTGAGAAGAGTCCGGCGTGCCCGGCGGCGCCTCCCAGGAAATGCGCGTTCCCGTCGTGTACTTGTCCCCAGATAATACCCTGCCGCCAGTTTTGATATTCACCGGCCTTTGCTTCTGCGCACGTATTCCGTTCGTAAGCATTGCCCGTCTCGCAGGCGGCGATGCCTGTTTGCATTGCCAGCGACGGATTGAAGAAAGTGCGCTCAAGTTTGAGCGGCTGGAAAATCTCTTCCTGCGCCAGTTGGGCCAAAGGTTTGCCACTCAGTATCTCCAACAGCAAACCGAGGGTGATGAATCCCAGATCGGAATAGACGACGCGTGTGCCGTGAGCGTATTCCAAGGCAACATCGGCAATCACGGCGAGGGCACGCTCTGGCTTTCCTTCCGCAAGGATGTAGAGCGGACGCCACGCCGGCAGCCCTGAGGTATGCGTCAGCAATTGGCCCACCGTGATTGCCCGCTTGTCTGGGCGATTAAACTCC
>JANMVC010000320.1:0-4091 GCA_031392315.1 Pyrinomonadaceae bacterium
TAAATGAAGTTTGCGAAATCATGAAACTCGCATCCAGCGAAGGCTGGTCAGTTGTCCCTGCGGGGGCAGCCACGTGGCTTGACGTCGGAAACCCCTTGCAGCAAGCCACCATCGTCGTCAGCACCCAGAGGTTGAATCGCCTCATCGAACACGAGCCAGCCGATCTCGTGGCCGTCGCCGAGGCGGGTGTCACGCTTCGCGACTTCAACGCGGCGCTGTCTCAGAAAGGTCAGTGGCTGCCGCTTGATCCGCCGGACGCCATTGATAGGGGCCGGGCAACAATTGGCGGCGTAGTGGCGACCGGCTTGGGCGGCGCGCAACAGTTTGGCTACGGCCCGCCGCGAAAGCACGTCATCGGAATGAAAGTCGTCATGGCCGACGGTCGGCTAATCAAAGTCGGCGGACGCGTCGTGAAAAATGTTGCCGGCTACGATCTGTGCAAACTCTTCACCAGCAGCTACGGCACCCTGGGAATTATCGTCGAAGTGAATTTCAAACTTCGCCCGCTCCCAATTGAAACAAGAACCCTCATGGCCGGTGGCGCGCGCGAAGATCTTTTGCGAGCCGCGCGGAAGATAGTCGAGGCACGGCTGTTTCCGGTTGCACTAGAACTTCTTTCGCCGGGGCTGGCCGCGCAATTTGGGGGAACAGAAACAAACGATCACTTGCTGCTGATTCGGTTTGCGGGGTCGTTGAGCGCGCTCGCCCACCAAACGAACAGCGCTCAGGAGTTATTGAGCGAATGTTTGAGTCAACCGCCGCTGACCGTTGACAGAGATGACGCGACGACGTGGCAGTCGCTCGCAGCGCTGTCGCTCGACTTCGGCGACAGACTGGTTTGGAGAGTTTGCCTGCGCCCCGGTGACCTCAGCCTCTTCCTTGCTGAAGTGGATAAACGAAGCAGCGCTGAATTGATGTGGCACGCAGGAGTAGGTGACGGCCGCTTTCGTGTTGTCGAATCGAATCGGCAAACGGATAATGAACCGAAAGAATTTTCGCGGATGGCTGTGGCGCGGATTGAAGACTTGCGAAGCGTTGCACAGGACGCCGGTTCGGCGCTCGTCATTGAGCACGCGCCGCCTGAGTTAAAACATCTCGTTGACGCTTGGGGAAATCAGGGAGCGGCTGCCGGTCTCATGCGGCGAGTGAAGCGCGAACTGGATCCCGACGAGATTCTATCGCCAGGCCGCCTTGATTTTGTTAGCACCCCGCAGTCTCATTCACACCCGGCTTCAGCCGGGTGAGGTTGGGAACTGAACCTTTCGCCATTGACGCACTGTACTCACCGGGCTGAAGCCGGTGTTAATAGAAACAAGACCGACCCAAACGCGAGAAAATTATGAAACTAAGACAGGAGCCCAGGCTTCGCATCGTTGGCACGTTTGCCATCGCAATCACATTCCTGATTTCGCCATTAGTCTCTTCTGTGCAGCAGGTAGCCGTTGCTGCATCGCGTGAACCGGTACGCGCAAAACACGGCATGGTGGCCTCGACAAACGTGATCGCTTCGCAAGTCGGTATAGACATCATGAAACGTGGTGGCAACGCCGTCGACGCGGCGATCGCGGTTGCGTTTGCGCTCGCCGTGACCCATCCGGCGGCGGGGAATCTTGGCGGTGGCGGCTTCATGATGATTCGTCTCAAGAACGGAAAGACGACGGCGATTGACTATCGCGAGATGGCTCCGGCGGCTGCGACGCGCAACATCTATCTCGACAAGAACGGCAACCTGATCGAAGGCGAAGGCGGGTCGTTGGTCGGCTATCGTGCCGCTGGCGTCCCCGGCACGGTGCGCGGCATGGCTCTGGCACTCGAAAAATATGGCTCGGGAAAATTCTACTGGCCGCAACTTTTATCGCCGGCCATGCGCCTGGCGGGAGATGGTTTCGTGGTGACTCGCGAGCTCGCCCGCTCGTTGCGCGGCAACAGCGATTACCTCGGTCAGTATCCGGAAACGAAACGGATATATCTCAACGGCGGGAGGTTTTACAACGAAGGCGATGTCTTTCGGCAACCCGACCTCGCCGCCACTTTCGCGCGTCTGTATAAGTCTGGGCCAAACGAATTCTACGGCGGCCAAACGGCGCGACTAATTGTTGACGACATGAAACGCAACAACGGCTTGATCACGATGGCCGATATGGCAGGGTATGAAGCGAAGGAGCGCGTGCCGGTGCGCGGACGTTATCGCGGATACGAAGTGATTTCGATGCCACCGCCTTCTTCGGGCGGCGCTGTGCTGATCGAAATGCTCAACATCCTGGAAGGTTACGAACTCAGCAAACTGGATTCGTCGTCATCAGAACGCTATCACCTGATGACGGAAGCGATGCGCCGCGCGTTTGCCGACCGCTCCGAGTTTATGGGCGACACGGATTTCGTAAAGGTTCCGGTCGCCGGATTGATTGATAAGTCTTACGCGACGAAGTTGCGCAGCACGATCAGTCTCCAACGCGCGTCGCCGAGCGTGGAGATTCACGCCGGACAGCCGGCGGGCTACGAGTCGGAAGACACGACGCACTTCACGGTCGTAGATGCTGAAGGCAACGCCGTGGCGAACACGTATACGCTGAACAACTCATACGGCTCCGCAGCGGTGGCGAAGGGCACGGGCATTATTCTGAACGACGAGATGGACGACTTCGCTGCCAAGCCCGGCACGCCAAACATGTATGGCTTGATTCAAGGCGAACGCAACGCAGTCGCGCCGCGCAAGCGTCCGCTGTCCGCGATGACCCCGACATTTGTTCTGCGCAAAGATGGCAGCCTCTGGTTCACCATCGGCAGTCCCGGCGGGCCGACGATCATCAATACCGCGCTCTGCGTGATCACCAACGTTGTGGACTACGGTATGAACATGCAACAGGCAATCGACTTCCCCCGCATTCATCATCAGTGGTTGCCCGATGAACTGGTGTTCGAACCTCATGGTCTGTCCGGCGACACGCAGAAAGCTCTGAGCGCGCTCGGCCATAAACTCGCCCGACCCCGCTACCTGGGCGACGCCGAAGGGATCATGATTGAAGAGAAGACGGGAGTGCGGCTGGGGGCAACCGACCCGCGCCGCAGCGATGGTTTAGCTGTTGGGTATTGAACTGAAAGTGGGCTCTCTCTTTGGAGAAGAATCGCGGCTTCCTGAAAGCGCTAACGAGCGACAAGGACACCAGCCACGCCTGGACGATCGCCGCTGGCTTCGTCGTGCTGCTGTTGGTCGTCGGGCTGTTCTATTTTGCCTCAAGGGCACGACTTGCACGCTACCCACCGGAATACTCAGGCCGAATAGTGGAGAAGTGGGCAGGATACAATCACACCAACGAAGGTTCGTTTCCATACTTCCGGCTCTTGTTGGAAACCGACGGCGGGCAGAGATTCACCGTGGGGGTCGATCAACAAGATTATGAGCGCCTGACAGTAGGAATGAAGATCAGGAAGACTAGTAAAGGCATTGAACTTGAGCCAGTCTCCGCAATCAGAGAGCACGTTTCGCCATCTGGAGTAACGAGTTAAATCTTGTCGACATCGTCATTAGTATCCACTCTGGCAGGTGAGGAGCAGAAACTCCTCGCCTGCATTCACTGCGGGCTGTGTCTCGAGGCCTGCCCCACCTACACCGTCACCGGTGATGAGAACGACGGCCCGCGCGGACGGCTTTACCTGATGCGCGCCGTCGGCGAAGGCCGGCTCGCCGCCGTCTCCAGCACCTTTGAGCGCCATATTGATCGCTGTCTCGGCTGTCGCGCCTGCGAACAAGTTTGTCCCGCCGGCGTTGAGTATGGACAACTGCTGGAGGCGGCGCGCGGAGAATTGTTCACGTCGGGAAAAGCGCGCGGATTCAGTTATGGGGTGTTGCGTTTGTTGCTCAAGCACGTTTGGCTGCACCCGACTCGCTTAAGATTTGTCTTCGCCGCGGCGCGCATGTTTCGCGACGCCGGACTTGCGCGGGCATTGCTGAAATCAGGGATTGCCAGGTTACTGCCCGAGCGGATTGGATTTAGTTTGGCCCTGCTGGAAAGCTCAGCGCCGAAGTTGCGTGCGACCTCAGCCTCCGTCGCGCGAGCGGCTTTGTCAGTACCGCCTGCGTCAGCGGGCGG
>JANMVC010000340.1:0-3851 GCA_031392315.1 Pyrinomonadaceae bacterium
GTCCGGCGTCTGAAGCCGGCGCGGTCCAGATGTTGGAAATTCGGTTGGACTGCACAGCGACCAAAGCGCTGGCGTCCGGAGTCGCACTCATCCCGATATAGTGATTAAAGTCCGTCGTAATTCGGCGCGGTTCGCCCTCCACATAAGGTACGTACCAGAGCTGCTGGGAGTGGTAGGAGGACGGCTTGTCGGCAGCCAGGATAACCAGCCCGCTTTTGTCCGGCAGCCAGGAGACGCGGTTGAGTTCATACCATCCTTGAGTGGTGATAGGTTTTATTGTTCCATCAGCGACCTGGACCTCCGCGAGATGCATGAGACCGGTGCCCGTGGCATCGCCGCCGATAATGCAAGCGATGCTTTTTCCATCAGCGGACCAGGACGGAGTTTGCTCTCTCCACCAGGGGAAGGTTTCAGGTCTCTTTCGTAATGAAAGTATTCGCTCTCCGGTGCCGTCGGCGTTGGCGATTAACAGGCCACTTTCTCCTATGTTCGGGGAATTCCCACGCACATAAGTAAACTGTTTGCCATCCGGAGAGTAACTTACTGCCCCATCAGCGTCGGAAAACAGTTTTTTCTGCGGGCCTCCAAGCACCGGCATCTGGTATAGCTCAGCGAGGGCGTTTTTCTCTGATCGGACAAAATTGATGTAGTTGCTGTCCGGAGAAAATGACAGCGCCTTGAACTGCAGCTCAGCCGGGGGAATGATTTGCACGTTGCTCGACGTCGCCACTTGTCTGGTCCACAGACTCTGCAGTCCACCTTCGTTCAAAACGTAAACCACATACTTGCCGTCCGGCGAAATCGCAGCGTCAGAAGATTTCCCGTTAGTAGTCAGCCTCTCAATCCTGATGCCGGGCGAGGTGCGAGCGGGTTTACCCCAAAACTTATAGAACGCCAAAGCGACTCCGCCGACGGCCAGCAAGAGAACGAGCGCCCCGACCAGAGCGCCTGTCTTGTGACGTTTGATCTCGCCGGCAATATATTCCGCGCTCGAGGTGGTGTGGATGCCGGCTTCGGTGGTCGAACCGGCTCCGCTGATGCTTTGTGTTTGATCAGCCGCTTGGGAGACATGCGCGTCGCTGAATGTTTCAGTGGATCTGGAACGATCGAGTTCTGAAGAGTGATCGAGCTCGCGCCGCAAGTCTTTGAGCTCATTCGCCACGTCTTTGATCGTTTGGAATCGCTCTTCAGGATCCTTAGCCAGGCAGCGACGGACGATGCGTTGCAAATCTGACGGCACGGACGGATTAATGTCCTTCATCGGCGGCGGCTGCTCGTGAATAATGTTGTGCAGCGCATCAACGACCGTGTCGCCCTCAAACGGCTTACGCTTTGTTACGGCTTCATAAAGGATGCAACCGAAAGAGAAAATGTCGGAACGTCCGTCGATCTTCGTCGCGCCACGCGCCTGTTCAGGCGACATATAACCAACCGTGCCCATTATCATTCCGGGAGTTGAGAGCGGCTGGGCCAGAATAGCCGTTGCGATTTCGCTCGCCGCGTTGGCTTCGGATCCCGGTGCTTTTTGTGGCTCAACGAGTTTGGCCAAACCGAAATCCAGAATCTTCGCGTAGCCATCGCGCGAAACCATGATGTTGTCGGGTTTGAGATCACGATGCACGATGCCTGCTGCGTGAGCTTTAGCAAGCCCTTCGGCGACTTGGGTGAGCCATTCAAGCAGGCGGTTCAAACTGGCGCCATCGCGATGGATCTTGTGGCGTAGCGTTTCGCCATCAATTAGTTCCATCGCCATGAAGCTCCGGCCATCGACTGCGCCAATTTCGTAGATATGAGCGATGTGCGGATGGTTAAGTGCCGCGGCAGCCTTGGCCTCCTGCGTGAACCGTTGCATGCGGCCTTCATCGGCCGCTACGTCAGCGTGGAGTACCTTCAGGGCAACAGTACGTTCAAGCTGGGTGTCTTCGGCTAAATAGACCTCGCCCATTCCACCGGCTCCCAGGCGGGTGCGAACTTCGAAACGACCAAACTTTGTGTTCGGAGAAATGAGCATAGGGAGGGATGATAGATGGTCTTCCGATTCAACAAAAGCCCTGTTCTGCAACAAGGCGGTAAAAAAAAATAAATCGCTTGCTGGGCAAAGCCGCAGCCCGTGCCGTTTTCAAGACCTGGTTGAGTTCAGCCGCGCGGCGCGCGTGGAGTCAAAGCGCCAACGGCGCGGAAGACGGCAGCCATGGGCAACGCCCCTGGATCACGTATCCCCAAACAACATCTTCGCCGACCCTCGATGGGTCGGCGTTCCTTTTTTGCCCACGTCTCGATCCGCGGGCACGCCAAATTGATTCGTAGTCGCTGGTTTGCTACGGTCCCCATTATGTCCGAGGTCATGTCCGAGCGTTCCACTATGCAGATAGATGAGCAGATACGCCAACTGCTCGACTCCCTTTATCGCACAGATTCGGGACGAATCCTGGCAACTCTAATCCGCTTGCTCGGTGATTTTGATCTTGCCGAGGAGGCGATGCACGAAGCCTTTGCGGCGGCGCTGAGCGCGTGGCCGCGAAGTGGAGTACCCGGCAACCCGCGACCATGGTTGATTTCGACGGCCCGATTCAAGGCCATTGATACGCTGCGTCGACGGGCAAGATTTGATGCGTCTCAAGATGAGCTCGCGCGATATCTCGAAACGCAATTGAGTGCGGCGGAAAGCTCCAATGAAGAGAACCATCTTGAGGATGGCTTTGATGACGATCGGCTCCGCCTGATTCTTACCTGCTGTCATCCAGCTCTCCCGCCGGAAGCGCGCGTTGCGCTCACGCTGCGTGAAGTGTGCGGCCTGGCAACTGAGGAGATTGCTCGGGCCTTTCTCGTTACGCCGGCGACGCTGGCGCAGCGCATTGTGCGCGCCAAGGCAAAGATTCGAGACACACCGATTCCGTACGAAGTGCCGACACCGCAGGAATTGCCGGAGCGGCTGGGTGCCGTGCTCCAGGTTATATATCTCGTCTTTAACGAGGGTTATTCGGCCGCGGCGGGAGCGGAGGTAACGCGGGCCGAACTAACCGGCGAGGCGATTCGACTGGGCCGGTTGCTGATGGAACTCCGGCCAGAGCCGGAAGTCACGAGTTCGGAAGACATGGGGCCTGAAGCCATCGGGCTGCTTTCCCTGATGTTGCTACAGGAATCCCGTCACGCCGCGAGAACCTCTCCCACCGGAGAGCTGATTTTGCTGGAGCACCAGGATCGCTCGCTCTGGAACCGAGTGCAGATCGCTGAAGGGTTGGCCTTGCTTGAGAAAGCCCTGAAGTCCGGCCGCTTCGGCTCTTACACACTGCAGGCTGCGATTGCGGCCGTTCATGCGGAGGCGGAATCCGTCGCCGCGACCGACTGGCGGCAGATTGTTGCGCTTTACGACCGATTGCTACGAATTCAGCCTTCGCCAGTTGTTCAGCTAAATCGTGCCGTGGCCATTGCAATGCGCGATGGTCCAGCGGCCGGTCTGGCGCAGATCGACGCGGTGTTGGAACATGGCGAATTGGCAAATTATTACCTGGCGCATTCAGCCCGTGCAGATATGTACCGCAGGTTAGGCAGGACAGCCGAGGCCCGGGCGTCTTATGAAAAGGCGCTGTCCCTCACGCAACAGGAACCAGAGCGGCAATTCCTGCAGCAGCGGATTCGGCAGTTGAAATAAAAGCAGTTGAAAAAAACACTAGGTCAGAGCAGCACTGTGAAGCCTTCCTGACGGAAGTGGTCGTCGTGCGTCAATATGTCGCTGACGCCTCGCTCGCGCATTGCGTGCATTGAGATACAATCCGTCAAGCTATAGCCTTTGTCGGGGCGTGCTTTGTAAAGCGCGAGACCCGCCATGAACGCTTCATGACTCTGTGACG
>JANMVC010000379.1:0-3105 GCA_031392315.1 Pyrinomonadaceae bacterium
GATATCTTCGGCCTCGAAGAATAGTGTGTCAGCACCGCCGTTAAGCTCTTATGAAAGACACCATCGTAATCGGCTCCCGCGGTTCCAAGCTCGCGCTGACGCAAGCGGCAATAGTCAAAGCACAACTCCAGATCGTTCATCCAGCACTCCAGGTCACGATCGAGATCATCAAGACTTCAGGCGATGTGAGTCCCGAGCCACTTTCAGTGATCGGCGGTAAAGGTGTCTTCACGAAAGAGCTCGAGGAGGCGCTGCTCGATGGCCGAATCGATGTCGCAGTCCACTCTTTGAAGGACCTTCCCACGGTGATGCCAGCGGGCCTGCTGCTGGCGGCGATATGCAAACGCGAAGACCCGCGCGACGCGCTCGTCATGCCACGCAAAAAAGGCGGACACTCAAGCATCAGTATCAGCAACTTGGCGAAGTCGGCGATTGTCGGAACATCGAGCCCGCGCCGCCTGGCCCAGTTGAAACATCTCCGCCGCGATCTCATCTTCAAGGATCTGCGTGGCAACGTTGACACGCGGCTGCGCAAACTTGATGAAGGCCAATACGATGCGCTCGTGCTTGCCTGCGCCGGCCTGCGACGGCTGGGACTGGAAAGCCGGATCAGCGCTGCGCTTTCAACCGAGCAAATGCTGCCCGCGGTTGGCCAGGGCGCATTGGGTATCGAAACCCGCGCCGACGACGAGGAGACGATTGCCATCGCGGGTGCGCTCGACCACAAGTTCACTCGAGTGGCGTGCGTCGCCGAACGAGCTTTTCTTCGCAGCCTTGGCGGTGGTTGCCTTTTGCCAATCGCCGCGCATGCGGTGGTGCGGGATAAGCGCATCAGGCTTGACGGATTAGTGAGCGACGCTGAGGGCGAGCGAATCGTGCGTGAGCGCATTACCGGTTCACTCAACGACGCCGAACTGTTGGGTGAAGGACTGGCGGAAATGCTTTTGGCGAATGGCGCAGCCGCGCTACTCGCGTCCAGTTAGCTAGCCGTTTCGGCTCATTTGAAACACAACACGTGGCCAACGTCGACGCAAAACAAACTTCACGCTCTTTAGAAAAGCCGCTGGCCGGACGGACCATCGTGATTACCCGCGCTGCCGATCAGGCAGAGGAGTTTGTCTCCGCGCTCGAACAGTACGGGGCCCGAGTTACGCTCTGTCCCACAATCGAGATCGCGGCGCTCGAAAGTTATGAGCTGCTAGACGAGGCCATCGCGCATTTGTATGGCTACGATTGGCTCATCTTCACCAGCGTGAATGGCGTCGATTATTTCTTTCGTCGACTCCACGCCCTTGGCCACGAAACCAGCGGACTCGATGAACTAAAAGTCTGCGCCATCGGCGAGGCCACTGCTGAGAAGCTGAACGACCTGCACGTCCACGTTGACGTAGTGCCCGAGGAGTTTAAAGCCGAAGGGGTATTCGCCGCGCTCGAACGGTTTGTCGGCGGTCGCGCAGCGCTCGACAAACTGAATGTGTTGATTCCGCGCGCGTCGGTGGCGCGTGATTTTTTGCCGAAGGCGCTCCACCAGGCAGGCGCGCGCGTAGACGTAGTGCCCGCTTACCGCACTTCCCTACCCGCGGACCTCGACCGCGGGCGTGTCGCCGCCATGCTATCCGGCGATGCCGATTGCATCGCGTTCACAAGCGCGTCGACTGTGAAGAACCTAGGCCAACTCTTCGACACACAAGACCTCGGCGAAGCGCTCGCGGGCGTCGCCATTGCCTGCATTGGCGATGTGACAGCAGCTACCGCGCATGAATTTGGCTTGCGAGTAGATATTCAGCCCGAGGAATTTACGATTCCTGCGCTTGCCAGGGCTATCGCGAATCATTTCGACGCAAAGTAGGACAGGCATTCCTGCCCTCTCTTACCGTCGATCGAGGAACACAAGTCAGAGAGCATTTTCCATATATCATTTGACATTTCTCAGTTCTCATTGCGACCACGCTCAAACGCGGTCGATGACATATGACAATTGAGAAATGACGAATGGAAAATCTCCGCGCGTCTTTTGGGTTATCCCCTATCCGACAGGCACCAATGCCTGTCCTACTTCGTGCTAAACTGATCGCGATGTCATTGTCGTCCCGCCGCATACTCGTTGTTGACTCCGATGCCGACAGCGGTGAAGCACTCAAACAACAAATCGCGCCCTGGGGCTATGAGGTAGTCCTGGAGCAGAACAGTTCGCCCAGCCTCGACGCAATCCTGAAGACTGATCCTGCTGTTATCATTGACAGTTCCACGCTGATCTCCGGCGACGGCTTCGATGTCCTGCGCCACGTCAAGGCGCGGCAGGCGGGAATTCCGGTAATCCTCCTGGCCGAGCGCGGCTCAATCGAAATAGCTCTGCGTGCGATCCAGGACGAGGGCGCCTACCATTATTTTGAGAAACCCGTCGACGCCAACAAACTGCGCGTGGTGTTGGATAAGGCCGTAGAACTTAACGAGGCGAAACGTGAGAATGAGCGGCTCCGGCGGCAATTGCAGGAGCGCGGAACCTTTGGCGAGTTGATTGGCAACTCGGCTCCGATGCGCGAAGTATATTCCCTGATCGAACAGGTTGCGCCGTCGTCTGCGTCCGTTTTGATCACCGGAGAATCCGGCACCGGCAAAGAACTAGTCGCCCGCACGATTCACCAGTTGAGCCCGCGCCGCGATATGCCCTTCATCGGAATCAACTGCTCGGCCATTCCCGAGAGCCTGATGGAATCGGAACTCTTCGGCCACGAGAAGGGCGCGTTTACCGGCGCTGCCTCGCGGCGGCAGGGCTGTTTTGAATTAGCTGATGGCGGCACGCTGCTGCTGGATGAAATCGCCGAGATGCCGGAGCTGTTGCAGGCAAAACTGCTGCGCGTGATCGAGGAGCGATCGCTGCGGCGTTTGGGCAGCCGAAAAGAGGTGGGCATTGACGTGCGGCTATTGGCAGCGACGAATAAGAACCCCGAAGAGGCGGTGACGAAAACCTGACGCACCGCCGCTTCGCTGATGACCGCCTGCATCGCGCCCGGCCCCTCGCAGGAAGGGATCTCGATCCGGTACTGCCCACCGTCATCGAATCGTTTGCTCGACAGCGGCAGTTCGTGCGCGTCTCGGGTCGGC
>JANMVC010000423.1:0-5361 GCA_031392315.1 Pyrinomonadaceae bacterium
AAACAAATGTGTGGAATTTGCGGAGTAGTTGATTGGAGCGATGCTCCGGACGCGTTGGCGCTGGTACGGCGGATGACGCCGACGATGCGGCATCGCGGGCCTGACGACGAGGGCTATCTGGAAAGCGCTTTCCCTGGCCGGCTGGCTTTGGGAATGCGCCGGTTAAGCATTATCGACGTAGAGGGCGGACACCAGCCGGTCTTCAACGAGGATGAAAGCATTGGCGTCGTGCTCAATGGCGAGATTTACAACTTTCGTCAGCTGCGCGATGAGTTGGCGGCCCTGGGTCATGCGTTCAAGACGCGGTCGGATTCAGAAGTCGTGGCGCATGCGTACGAGGAATGGGGACCGGAGTGCGTCGAGCGCTTGCGTGGCATGTTTGCCATAGCGGTCTATGACCGCAGGGAGAGAAAAGATGCAGGCGGGGGCGCCCGCGGTCCCAGTGAAGAGGGCACACTGTTTCTGGCCCGCGACCGTTTGGGAATCAAGCCGCTGTATTACGCAGAAATCAGCGGCCAAGAATCAGCAGTCAATAATCAGCAGTCGGCGGTTAGTAAGTTTGTTTTTGCTTCGGAAGTCAGGACGTTGCTTGCTAGCGGCGTAGTGCCCCGTCAACTTTCGCAAACGGCGCTGGAGAGTTACCTGCTGTTTGGTTCGGTCGGCGAGCCGATGACGCTGGTTGAGGGAGTGCTGTCGTTGCCGCCGGGTCATACGATCACTATCGACCTTGGCGATCACGACGCGATCGATCCCAAGCCTTACTGGAACGTTGCGTCGCGAGTCCGCCAAATTGCCCACGGGCAACGCCCCTCTAATCTCAGTCCGCGCGAAAGTGACTCAAGCAACGGTCACGGAAGAGTTGATCCCGATGACACAGTGGCGCACGTGCGCGGGTTGCTCGAAGACAGCGTCCGCAGCCATCTGGTTTCCGATGTGCCGGTGGGCGTGTTTCTAAGCGGCGGAGTCGATTCCACAGCGCTCGCCGCGCTCGCCAGCCGTGAAGTCTCCGGCATCCACACTTTTACGGTCGCTTTTGCGGAGCAGGAGTTTAGCGAAGCAGCAATTGCAGGCCGGACGGCCGCGCGGTTTGGCACGACGCACCAGGAGGTGATGTTGAGCGGCAGTGAAATGCTCGCGGATTTGGACGAAGCAGTCGGCGCGCTCGATCAGCCTTCAATTGACGGCATCAATACTTATTTTGTTTCCGGCAGCGCCCGCCAGGCCGGCCTGAAAGTTACGCTTTCCGGATTAGGCGGCGATGAAGTTTTTGGCGGCTACAGCACGTTTCGCCGAACGCCGAACTATCAGCGCCTTGCCGGTGTCGGCGAGCATGTTCCTGGCGTGGTGAAGTCGGCATTGAATGCCACGATGACGGCGGCTATGGCTGGCGGAGGGAAACGCTTCCTGCCCGGCGATGCCCAGCGAAAGATCTCGGCGCTTTGGAACAGGCCCGGCGCGTTGCCGGATCCATTTTACTTCGGCCGAACGCTTTTCACGCCGGCTCAACTTTCGGAGTTAATGAGAAGCAGATCGGAAGCTCCACCGCTTTGGTGGAACTGGCTTGCCATGAGCGCGGAGCAGGCGAGGGAACTGGATTCCTTCGGGGCTGTGTCCTGTATGGAGATGCAGTCGTATCTGGTAAACACGCTGTTGCGCGACGCTGACTCAATGAGCATGGCGCATTCGTTGGAAGTGCGCGTGCCGTTTCTGGATCATCGGCTGGTTGAGTTAGTCCTGTCGTTGCCGCAGCAAACTAAGCTTCGCAAGGGTGTGCCGAAGGCTTTGTTGGTGGCTGCGCTCGGCGATCTCTTGCCTGCAGAGGTGGTTAATCAAACCAAGCGAGGCTTCACTTTCCCCTGGGCCGAATGGCTGCGTGGGCCGCTACGGGACAAGATTGAAAACGGGTTGGGCGACTTGTCGCCTTCATTGGCGGCGGTGTTGGATGCGGATCGCGTGCGCGGCGTCTGGCAGGATTATCTCGATGGCAAGACGAGCTGGTCGCGGCCGTGGAGCCTTTACGTTTTGAATGAGTGGGTCAGGATACACGTGGCCTAGCCACAGATAAGCACTGATATGACGGATCTGACATGGACACAGTCAAAGGGTTGTTCCTATCCGTGTCGACCGGTGTTCATCTGTGGTTTTGGAACGTCGGTAATTTCGAAATATAAATGTACATACTTGGCATAAACGCCTATCACGGCGACGCCGCCGCGGCGATTATCAAAGACGGCAAACTAATCGCGGCGGTGGAAGAGGAACGCTTCAATCGCGTGAAGCATTGCGCCGGCTTTCCCGCTGAGTCGATTCGCTACTGCCTGAAAACTGCCGGCATCGGCATAGAGAGCGTGGCGCACATCGGGATTTCGCGTGACCCTTCCGCTCACCTCCACAAGAAAGTTTTATTCGCAGCCGGACGCGCGGCGAGTCAGTTGGCCGGAGGCAGCGGCAGACGGCAGCAGCGCGGCAGCGTTGGCGTCGTCGAAGCAGATATGGGCGGGCCGCCCGCGGGTCCAGTGAACGGCGGTAATGGGAAAGGGACTGGTATTTTCCGCCAGGTGAAAGATCGTTTGGGTAACGCCGCGAAGGTGCGCGACTTGAAAGATGCCATTGCTACGGCCTTGGGTGTTTCACCAAAAACCTTACGAGCGCAGTTTCATAACGTCGAACATCATCGCGCGCATCTTGCGAGCTCGTTTTTTGTCTCGCCATTTGCACGCGCGGCGCTGCTCTCGATCGACGGCTTCGGAGATTTTATCTCCACCATGTGGGGCGTCGGCGAGGGGAACTCGATCGATGTGCTCGGACAGGTGGAATATCCGCATTCGACCGGCATCGTTTACACGGCGACGACGCAGTTTCTAGGCTTTCCCTATTACGGCGACGAGGGAAAGATTATGGGCCTCGCGCCTTACGGCCAGCCCCGCTTCATGGAAGAATTCCGCGACATCATTCGCACCGAGTCTCACGGCCAGTTTCGCATCAACCTCGATTATTTTCGTCACCATGCTGAAGGCGTGGACATGACCTGGGACCAGGGGTCGCCGGTGATCGGCAGAATTTATTCGGACGCCTTCGCCGATACATTTGGCCCCGCGCGCGAGGCTGGTTCGGCACTCGGAGATCGTGAGCGCGACATTGCCGCTAGTTTGCAGTTGCGCCTCGAGGAAGTTGGCTGGCACGTGCTGAATCATCTGCACGAAGAGACTGGCCTCGCCGATTTGGGCTTGTCAGGCGGCGTGGCCTACAACTCGGTGATGAACGGCAAGATTCTGCTGAACACTCCGTTTCGCCGCGTTTACGTCCAACCCGCGGCCGGCGATAGCGGCACGGCGCTGGGCGTTTGCTATGACATCTACAACCGCAAGCTGGAACAGCCGCGTCGTGAAGTGATGCTCGGCGCCTACACGGGTCCGGAATTTTCGAACGATGAGATTCGTGCTGAACTGGAGGCCAGCAATCTCGTTTTTGAAACGTTTGACGACGAAGGCGTCACGAAACGGGCGGCGCAGGATATCGCGGACGGGCTGGTGGTAGGTTGGTTTCAGGGACGCATGGAGTTTGGGCCACGCGCGCTGGGCAATCGCTCAATCGTAGTTGATCCGCGCCGCGCCGACATGAAGGAGATATTGAACGAACGGATTAAGAAGCGTGAACCGTTTCGACCGTTTGCGCCTTCGATCCTCGAAGAGCACACGGCAGACTATTTTGAACAGGATCATCCGGCGCCGACAATGCTGATGGTTTATCAAGTACGCGAGGAGCGACGAGCCGAGATTCCCGCAGTCACACACGTCGATGGGTCGGGCCGCTTGCAGACGGTTTCAAGGGAACTCAACCCGCGCTATTACCAGCTCATTGCCGACTTTTATGCGTTGACCGGCGTTCCGATAGTCTTGAATACCTCGTTTAATGAGAACGAACCAATCGTCTGCACGCCAAGAGAGGCAATTGATTGCTTTCTAAAAACTCAGATGGATGTTTTGTACATGGGCAATCAGGCAGTTCGAAGGCTGCGGAATTAAGATCGTCTGCAGATTACGCCAATAATGCTGGTAGGAATGCTCAAGCAGTATGTGATCGTTTCTCGCTTTCGAATCGGCGTAATCTGCGGATAACAAACATTGGAGACTGAATGCGCATACTTATAACTGGCGGTGCGGGTTTTATTGGTTCACATCTTTGTGAGCGGCTGTTGAACGACGGGCACGACGTTTTGTGTCTCGACAATTTCTTCACCGGCCGCCGCGTCAACATCGTCAAGCTGATGGACAATCATCGCTTCGAGCTGATTCGCCACGACGTGATTGAACCGATCCTGCTCGAAGTAGACCAGATTTATAACCTCGCCTGTCCGGCGTCGCCGATTCACTATCAATACAATCCGGTGAAGACGGTAAAGACCAGCGTGATGGGGATGATCAATATGCTGGGGCTGGCCAAGCGGGTTCACGCGCGCATCCTGCAGGCCTCGACCTCCGAAGTTTACGGAGACCCGTTAGTGCATCCACAGCCGGAAGGATACTGGGGCAATGTTAATCCGATCGGCCGGCGCTCGTGCTACGACGAAGGAAAACGAATCGCCGAGACTCTGATGATGGACTATCACCGTCAGAATCAGGTGGACACGCGCATTGCGCGTATCTTCAATACGTATGGCCCGCGCATGCTGGAAGACGACGGGCGGGTAGTTTCGAATTTCATTGTGCAAGCGCTCCGCGGTGAACCGTTGACACTCTACGGCGCCGGCGATCAAACGCGCTCCTTCTGTTATGTGGACGATCTGGTGGAGGCTTTGATTCGGCTGATGAATGTTGAAGGTGTCCACGACCCGGTTAATCTCGGCAACCCCGGCGAGTTTACGATTAAGGAACTAGCGGAGCAGGTAGTGAAAACGTGCGGCTCAAATTCCGGAGTGAAATACCTGCCCCTGCCCGAGGACGATCCCAAGCAACGCAAGCCTGATATCTCGCGGGCGCAGTCGCTGCTCGGCTGGACTCCAAGCATTCCTTTGAGCGACGGGCTGGTTAAGACAGTGGCAGACTTTAAGAGCAGAACAAAGGGTTCCAGCGATTAGGATTCAGAACCAAGCCCGCGTAGTGTCAACAATCAAGCTGTTGATTTTCGATTTTCCATTGTTCATTGCTGATGCGTCATCATCTCCAAATGGAAAATGAGACATGGAAAATGGAAAATGAGGTTTTAGTTCCACACCGATGAAGGTCCTCCTCCTAAAACAATGTTTCTACCCTGATGTGGTGGCCACAGCGCAGCAGCTTACCGATCTGGCGGTGGGCCTTGCCGCCGAGGGGCACAGCGTCACGGTGGTCACCAGCGACCGTGGCTACGACAATCCAGCTC
>JANMVC010000447.1:0-5048 GCA_031392315.1 Pyrinomonadaceae bacterium
GACCGACAATAACGCGCTGCTGCTGCATGAAGGCCAGATGAATATTCTCAAGCCGGCAGTAGATCGCGGCGACGTGAAAATCATTTCCGATCAGTATGCGAAGGAATGGCAAGCCAGCGCGGCACTGAACATTGTCGAGAATGCCCTGACGCAGTCAAACAATCAGGTGGATGCAGTGGTCTGCTCGAATGACGGAACAGCGCGTGGCGCGGTGCAGGCGCTGGATGCGCAGGGGCTGACGGGAAAAGTTTTGGTCTCGGGCCAGGACGCTGATCTTGCCTCGCTCAAACTGATCGTAGAAGGCAAGCAGACGATGACCGTCTACAAAGCGATTCAGCCACTGGCGTATGGCGCGATGGACGCTGCAGTTAAACTCGCGCGCGGCGAGAAGGTTGAAACCACGGATACGATCGACAACGGGTTCAAAAAAGTGCCGGCGATTCTGTTGGCGCCAGTGGCGGTTGACCGCAGCACTCTTATTAGTACGGTCGTCAAGGATGGCTACCGCAAGCTCGAAGAGATTTGCGCCGGCCTGCCGCCGGAGAAGTGTCCGAAAGAATAAGTCTTGAAGTCGTGAGTCTGGAGTCATCAGTCAAAAGACGTTTCCTTGGTGCTTGAGGTGCACACCCAGGCCGGTGAGACTCCGAACTCTCGGCTCGTAAGAACCATGGCGGAATTGCGAACGACAGACTCCAAACTCCAAACTCCAGACTCCGGACTCTGGACTTTTCTTGAGATGCGCGACATCACCAAGACTTTTCCGGGCGTTCGTGCGCTTGACGGCGTTAGTTTCGATCTTCACGCGGGCCAGATTCACGCACTCGTCGGCGAGAACGGTGCCGGCAAGTCAACCTTGATGAAGATTCTCGCCGGTGTTTATCCCTACCCCGAATACGGCGGGCAACTCCTGGTTGATGGCAGCGAGAAGCGCTTCACCAGCGTTCGCGAGGCGGAGAAGCTGGGCATCGCCGTTATCTTTCAGGAGCTATCGCTCGTCAAGGAGATGACGGTGGGCGAAAACATTTTCCTCGGGCGCGAACCGCGCAAGTGGGGGGTGATTCGCTGGGAAGAACTTTACCGGCGTGCTCACCGCCTGCTTGAGGATCTTCACCTGACAATCGATCCGCGCACGCCGGTGCGCAATCTGGGGATCGGACAACAGCAGTTGGTTGAAATCGCGAAAGCGCTCTCCCACGAAGCACGCATTCTGGTGCTCGACGAGCCGACCGCCGCGCTCACGCAAACCGAGGTTGAATCCCTCTTTCACATCCTCAATAAACTCCGCGCTCGCGGCGCCGGCATGGTCTACATTTCCCACAAGCTAAACGAAGTGTTCCAGATCAGCGATCGCATTACCGTTTTGCGCGACGGCAAAACTGTGGGCCACAATCCTACCGCAGAATGGAGTGAGGCGAGCGTGATCGCACGCATGGTGGGACGCGAGGTTGGCAATATCTTTCCCGGCGCTGCGACTGCGGAGGATCACGCGAAGAGCGCTGTTGTTCTCGAAGTGCAGAATGTCTCCGTCAAGGACCCGGTAGTAGCAGGAAAGATGTTGGTAGACGGCGTGAGCTTCTCGGTGCGGCGTGGTGAGGTGTTGGGAATTGCCGGGTTGATGGGCGCGGGCCGCAGCGATCTATTGATGGCGATTTTTGGCGCCCACGATGGAGTGGTCGCGGGGAAGATCATGGTTAACGGCAAGCAGGTAGACGTTAAAAGTCCCGCCGGCGCGATCAAACATGGAATCGGCTTTGTCACCGAAGATCGCAAACGCTTCGGCCTGTTACTTGACCAGACGGTGCTTAACAACATGACTCTCGCGGGGCTACGCCGCATCTCCGGACGCTTCGTGACCAATGTGGATGCCGAGGCTGCTGCGGGCGAAGGCGCGATGAAGGAGTTGCGCGTCAAGGCCGGGTCCGTGATGACGATTGCCGGGACCTTGTCCGGCGGAAACCAGCAGAAGGTGGTGTTGGCAAAATGGTTGTTGACTAATCCGAGCGTGTTGTTTCTCGATGAGCCGACGCGCGGAATTGACGTGGGAGCCAAGCAGGAAATTTACGCGCAGATAAATAAACTGGCGCGCGCAGGGCTGGCGATAGTGTTGGTTTCTTCAGAGTTGCCGGAAGTGTTGGGGCTTTCCGATCGAATTCTGGTGTTGCACGAAGGCCGCGCGACCGGCGAGTTTACTCGCGCCAACGCGACACCCGAAGCAGTGATGGCCTGCGCGACCGGATCACTGCAGCGCGCTGCGTAATAACATGCGGCTTTGCCGCCGCACAGTGCGGTAAGGCTATGCCTTACCGTTGGGATTGTAATAATTGACTAGAGGCTATGCCTCCTCTCTTTGAGGCGAAGCCTCATGAATCAATAAGATTGGTTGCCGGAAAGGCGAAGCCTTTCCGCACTGTGCGGCGGCAAAGCCGCGCTGGTTCATCGAGCGATGATGCTTCAATCTCGTGAGGTTTGAATGAGCGACTCAGCAAATACACCCAACACAGATCGTCCGCCGGCGACCTCCGACCTTATGACTGCCGAGGCGACCGAACTGACGCCACGGATACGCATCGGCAAGTTTAAGATCCCGACAGAATTACTCCGCGCTTACACGATGGTTTTCGCCCTCATCGCCATCTGGATCTATTTTCACTATTCGACAGATCAGATATTTCTCGACCCACGAAACTTTTCCAACCTCATGCGTCAAACTGCCGTCACCGGAGTGCTGGCCGTGGGAATGCTGATGGTGATCATCACGGGCCAGATCGATCTCTCCGTCGGCTCAGTTGTCGGACTCGCCGGCGGCATGGCGGCCATCGCGCAAGGATGGATGGGTTGGGGATTGATACCGTCGTTGTCGGCGGGCATCGCGGTGGCGGTAGTGATCGGCGCTTTCCAGGGTGGGCTCACCGCGTATCTAAACATTCCGGCTTTCATCGTTACGCTCGGAGGTTTGCTTGCCTGGCGGGGCGTAATTCTGGGGTTCAGCCGAGGCGAAACAATTCCGATACGCATTCCGGCATTTAAATCCATTGGCCAGGACTATGTAGGACCAACGATAGGCTGGACCATCGCCGCGGTCGCTGTCGCTTTGATTATCTTCATGACAGTTTCGCGCAATCGTGCGCGCAAGCGTCACGGCCTTGGCAAGGCTTCGCTCGGAGCCACACTTGTCCGCGTGTTGGTGCCCATCGTGGTCGTAGTGGCATTTATCTTCATGATGAATTCCTACGAACTGGCGCCAGGTGTGAAGGCCGGCATCCCCGTTCCCGTGATCATCTTCCTGGCCGTGGCGTTGGTGGGCGCATTCCTGACGCAGAACACAACGTTTGGCCGATATCTTTACGCCATCGGCGGCAATCCAGACGCCGCGCGCCTTTCCGGCATAAACATTCGCAAGCACATTCTCGCGGTCTTTTGCATCATGGGCGGACTAGCCGGGCTGGCGTCGATCATCTACACCGCGCGCGTCGGCAGTGCGTCGCCCGATGCCGGACAATTGCTTGAGCTGGACGCGATTGCCGCGTGTGTGATTGGCGGCACGAGTTTAATGGGCGGGCGCGGTACCGTCTTCGGCGCGATACTCGGTGCGCTCATTATGGCGAGCCTGGACAATGGCATGTCTTTGATGAGAGTTGAGCCTTACTCGCAGATGATTATCAAAGGCGCGATTCTGGTTGCGGCCGTTGGGTTGGATATGGCCGGACGGAAACGCGGTTAATGCCCAGGCGGCAGGTGCAGTCGGCAGTCGGCAGGACAAGAAATTAGCACAGAGAAAGACGGGGTCAGATCCAACGCTTTGCTGCCGACTGCTCCTGCCGTCTGCCCCTATCTAAGATGAACTCATTAATCATTCACGGCCATTTCTATCAACCCCCGCGCGAGAACCCCTGGACCGGAGAAGTCGAGGCGGAGCCGAGCGCACATCCATTCCACGATTGGAACGAGCGCATCACCGTCGAGTGCTACGCCGCAAATGCACAGGCGCGAGTCGGCAATGCGTTGGTCAACAACTACGCCAAGATCAATTTCAACTTTGGTCCTACGTTATTGAGTTGGATGCAAGCGCATCATCCGGAAACGTATGGACTAATCCTGAATGCGGATCGGGTTAGTGTTCGCGAACGCGGCGGACACGGTAATGCGATCGCGCAGGCCTATGGCCATGCGATTCTGCCGCTTTGTAATGAACGCGATCGGCTGACGCAGGTGGTTTGGGGCGTCGCGGATTTTCGTTTTCGCTTCGGCCGCGAGCCCGAGTCGATGTGGTTACCGGAAACAGCCTGCGACGATCTCACGCTCTCGGTTTTGATTGAACAGGGTCTGCGCTACGTAATCCTTGCGCCTGGTCAGGCGGAGCGCTATCGCCGGCTGGGTGGCGACGAATGGCAATCCGTCGCGGACGGCAGCATCGATGTGTCGCAGGCTTATCGATATTTTCATCGAGATGGATCGGGACGTTCGATAGCGATATTCTTTTACGATGGGCCATTGGCGCGGGCAATTGCGTTTGAAAAAGCGCTCTCCTCGAGCGAAGTGCTGGTGGGAATGTTCAAGCAAGCTGCGCGCGGCCCGGGCCGCAATGGTGGGCTTCTCAACATTGCGATCGACGGGGAAACGTACGGCCACCATTTCAAGTTTGGCGATCTCTGCCTGGCCCATACAGTTGAAGTGGAAGCGCCGCGCGCCGGTTTCCAACTTACGAACTACGGCGAGCATCTGGAGCAGGATCCGCCCGAGTTTGAAGTGGAGATTAAGAAGGGCGCTGACGGGGAAGGGACTGCCTGCAGTTGTGCTCACGGCGTCTCGCGTTGGATTCGTGATTGCGGTTGTCACACCGGCGGTAACCCTGGTTGGAACCAGAAATGGCGTGGGCCATTACGAGCGGCGCTGAATTTTCTCCGCGACGAAGCCGCCCGCGAATTTGAACGCGTTGGGAGTGATCTATTCGTTGATGTTTGGGGAGCACGCAATGCTTATGTGCAGGTCGTTCTTGATCCCGGCTCTCGCGCAGACTTCCTGAGACAGCACGCGAAAGGTTCCTTGGC
>JANMVC010000540.1:0-2370 GCA_031392315.1 Pyrinomonadaceae bacterium
GCAGGAAGGGCTGGGCCAAGGAAAAGCCCGACCGTAAGGGAGGGCCTTCCAACTGTCCAGGGAATCACAATCCGTACGAGAGAGCCCTTGCTTACGCGCGGGCTTCCGCTTGGAGTCAGCTAGGCGCTCCTAGAATTTGTAACGATAACGCACCGTCACACCGCGTCCAGCTCCATCAACACCCCAACTAATCCCACGGTGCGACTTGTCTGCGATGTTTTCGAAGTCAACTACTACTTCAGAACGATCACCAAAGCTTACCGCGCCGCGCAATCCAACTAATCCATAACCCGGCACAGCCGTGAACATCGGCACGTTGCTGGTAGCGGTGACGACCACACCGTTAATCGTCGCACCAAGGGGCAGCAGTCGGTTCTGAAGCTGGGCGAGCGTCTCGCCGGTTGGGATCAGGATGCCGCCGGCAGATCTGCATCCAGTCGTCCCCGGTGTCGTCAGGCCGCGCACGCAGGCTCCGCGGCGAAAAAAGTTCTGAATAGTTTCGCGCGAACGCGCCGCGCCGGTGCGCCGGTCGGACAGATCGAGCGACGAAAGCCTTCGTTGACGGCCGGCGAGCGTCGAATACGCCTCGATGTAGAATTTTGAGCGCGGCTGATAGCGCAAGCTGACAAACCCTGTGGCCGGAGGGATGCCGCCTTCAACATTTGGCGGTAGGCCGTTAAGCAGACTATGAGCGCGGATGTAGGTGAAGTTTGCGTTTGCGGTGAACTTTTCGCTGAGGCGCGCGGCTGTATTGAACTCGACGCCATTGAAACGCGCGTCGTCAAAATTTACCCGAACCAGGACTGGACTGGTCGGCGCGAGACCTACGGAAACCCAACCTCGGCTGTCCTGTGAAATGATCGGCTCACTACCAAGAAGTTTGCCGACGGCGCCGGGCGGCAGGATTAGAGCTTGATCCGCATACACATTCGTCAGTTTGTTTGTGAAGCCGGTTAGCTCGGCGGAAAATCGTTTGCTGGAAAAACGAAAAGTAAGATCGAAGCTGTCGCTCGTTTCCGGGCCGAGCAAGGTAACGGGAACGCCGGATGACACCGCGTCGTTGCCCGCTGTAGTTCCGACAACCCCTCCAAGACCAATCGCCGTCGCAGCGTCGACTTCAAAGCCAGTGCCGACAAGTCCGATGATTCCCAGGTCGGTCGTATTGGGAGCACGAAAGCCGCGTGCGTACTTTGCGGCGATGTCGAAGCCGCCGCCGAGATTTAGGACGGCGCCGATGCGTCCCGAAAACGCAGCGAAGCGCGCACTGTCATCTGGAAATAGCGGGACGCCGCCAACCACCGGAGCATTTGCGGCGCGCGATCTGTAAGACGCGACGCTGTAGCGGAGCGCGCCGCTCACGCGCAGCCGGTCGGGAACAACTGTCAAAGCGTCCTGAACAAAAAAACCATAGGAAAGATATCGCGCGCCATTCGGAATGCGCGGACGCGACGCAGTCACGGCGCCGGTAGCGGGATTAGTCGAGAAAGCGGGTGCGGAAATTGTGTCGCGGTAAACGTCAGCGCCAAACAAAAATGTGTTGCGGTCTCCGAGCTGCTTGTCGAGGTAGAAATTTAACCCCAGCACATTGGTCCGTTCGCGCTGATTGGTTATCGTCCCGACTGGATTTCCCTGCCCTCCCTGATTCACCCGCTCCTCGCGTTGACCGTTGTAAGAAAAGGTAAACGAGCCATGATCAAACACGCCGAGGCGCTGCTTGAACAAGCGGGCGTAAAACAGATCGGTCATCAGGTTGCGCAAGTCGGCGATGAGGTTGCCGTCGCCGCCGAGGAGTTGGTCGTAACGTCGCCCACCGTCCTGTTGATTGCGGGAGTAACTCAGGAGCAACTGCGTGGTGTCATCGAAGTTGTAACTGGCGCGCGCGAGTCCGCCATACTGCGTAAACGCCGTGTCTGCCAGGCGCTCGCCAAAAACATCGGAGGGCAGACCCAGCAAGCGCGTCACAGCCGCATGAGAATCAAGACCGCCTCCGGGACGCAGACGGTTGATGCGGCGCGCGCTGGAATTGAACAGGAATCCGTAACGCTTCGTTCCGTAGGTGAACAACTGATTGCCGCCGAATCCGTTGGTGGCCGACGAATAAAAGACGCTGGTCTTCGCGTGAAACTCGCCTTCGACATCGCCGTAAGCCGGCGACTGCGAGATAAAGTTGACCACTCCGCCGAGCACGTCGGAGCCGTATTGCGAACTTTGCGGCCCGCGCAACACCTCGACCGTCTCCAGACTCGAGGGCTCGATCAAACTGAAGAACGTGCCGACACCGCCCCGCTGCGCACTCGTCGAATAGCGCACACCATCAACGAAGACGGCCACGTTTCGGCCGGTTAATCCGCGCACAAAAACTGCGCTTAA
>JANMVC010000546.1:0-3521 GCA_031392315.1 Pyrinomonadaceae bacterium
GTAAGCGATTACGCCGAGGCTGTAAATGTCGGAGCGGGCATCGAGATGCTTTGCCGCACATTGCTCGGGCGACATGTAGAGCGGCGTACCCATGATGGCGCCGACGCGCGTTAACTGCGCAGTCTGTGTTATGGCTGCGGAGAGACCTGGGCGGAGACTATGCAACGCTCGCGTCGCTTGATCGAGCCGCAGCGTTTGGCCATCGTCCTCAACGCCCGGTGAGAAGATGGCGGTCTCGGCATCCACGCTCGCCGGGCCGACAAGAGTGCTCTTGTCAGAACCGCCTGCGTTAGCGGGCGGGCCCGTTTCTGCTTTGGCATTACCGTCGATATTGCCGCCGACGTTCGTCGCGCCTGCTGCCGTCGCATTCATCGCGAGGGTTGCCGCAGGGGATTGGAACTGCGTTGCGGCGGCGCCGTCGTCAAAGCCCCCGATGCTGGTCTCGTTTGGACCACTCGATTGAGAACTGCTCAGGCCGGTGCCGAGTTCAGGATCGGTTTGATTTGCACTGTAAAGCAGAGTGCCCTTCTCTAAATCGGCAGATGAACTGGGCGATCCCATTGGAGGCCGGCCGGCGTCAGTCGCCACTGAAGATGCGGCATTGGTTTCCGCGGTCGCGAGCTTCGCAATGCCAAAGTCGAGCACCTTGATTCGATAGCCGCCGAGCCGGTTTGGTTCCAGCCAAATATTCTCCGGCTTGAGGTCGCGATGGACCACGCCCTGCTGATGCGCCTCATGCACTGCCGAACAAACCTGTTCGAGAATGTCTACCACCCACTCGAGCGGCAACCGCTTTTCTTCGCTCAACACATCTCCGAGCGTGCAGCCATCGAGATACTCCATCACCAGATAGGCGACCGGCTTGCCGCTGGCTTCGGCGAATCCAAAATCGGTTACGTCGACTACGTTTGGATGACGCAAGCGCCCCGCGGCCCTCGCCTCGCGCTTGAAACGCTGGACGAACTCCTCGTTTTGCATGAACTGCGGCGTGATTAGTTTCAGCGCGACGTAGCGCTCGGTGCCGAGATGGGTGGCGAGGTAAACAGCGCCCATGCCGCCCTGGCCGAGCAGCCGCTCCAGACGATACTTTTCGTCGAGCACCTCACCGACGTAATGATCCAGTTCAATCATGTGGCGGGTATGCTAACAGCGAGCGCCGGAAAAACAGAAGCCCGACCGTCAGGGAGGGCTCAGATCGCGGGAAAGGAATTGCGGAGCCCTCCCACACGGTCGGGCTAGTGCCACTCAGGTCGCAAGTCGTCGCCTTACGGCGGGCACTGCGAGCAAGATCATCAGGAGCGCGGGAAGAAATACGCCAGGAGTGTCGACAAGCCAGTGGGTGGCAGGCAAGTGTCCGCTCGCGATGTCAACCAGATGAATGACCGCGTGGCCGGTGAAGAAAATCGTCAGCCCGACATGGACGGGATAAGAGCGATCGATATTTCGCGCTGACCAAGCGAAGGCCACGCCGCTAACCAGAAATGCAACCCCAAGGTCGCGAACGAAGTGGGCGTTGAATGGTCCTGTGTGTGGTACATCTGCGGGAAGATTTGTGTACCACGACTGCGGGAAGAGCAGCATCCAGCCGCCGTTGAAGAGATTTAGGAAACTGAATAACAGGTAGATGAACTTGAGCATTGGGTCGTGGATGCTAGCTCACCGCTTCTTCAGGAGTTTGTGCTTGTCCAGGAAAGCAACCACGGCCTCGTCAAACTGCGCCGGCTTCTCCATCATCAGAAAGTGGCCGACGCCGTCCCACATTTGAAAATCAAGCGTGGGCGCGATGCCGCGATAATACTGTTCCGTGTCTGCCGGCCAGAAGGGTGACTTCGCCATCACTGCCAGCACCGGCACGTTGATCTTGTCCGGCCCCCAGATGGATTCATCGACCATCCCTTCCATAGCGCCGACCAACACATGTTGCGGCGTATTCTGAAACGAAGCCTGCACCCTTTCTCGGTTTTCAGCGGAAAGGTTTGGCCCAAACATTCCGGCAAACATCTGTTTTCCGACTTCTTTGTAGCCTGGCCCGCGCAACGCGGCAAACACTCCTTCCATGAGTTTCTTGTCACCGTAGGGACGCAGAGCGCCATCAACGATCACGAGCGCCAAAGTCTTCTGCGGATACTTCCGATAAAACTGGCGCACCACGGGAGTGCCCATACTGTGGCCCACCAGCACCGCGCGTTTCACCTTCGCGTCGCGCATCACACCCTCGACCGCGCGTGCGTAAAAATCCATGCTGTAGACAGTCAGGGGCTTGTCGCTTTCGCCATGTCCGGGAAGACTTAGCGCCAACACGCGACCACGCGTCCGTCGCAGATTGGCAATGTGTTCACTCCACACATCCAGGTTACCGGTCCAACCGTGAACCAGGACGATGGCTTCGTCACCCTTGCCGTAACTCTTGTAGTTGATTCGGGTCCCGTCGAGCGTGGCAAAACGCGATTCGCCGTCAGACGCTTTCGTCACCGCCAGGTTCGCCGGTTGGTGGGCGGCTACGACAGCGGCGCTCACTAAGGCCAGAACGAGACAAGATGTAAGCCAGGGGTAAAGGTTGACGAGTTTAATTCGCATGAATGCAGCTCCTCGGTTAATGCTTTAAAGTTCTCTCAATTCGGCGATCCGGAATTAGCCAGAGGGTCGCCAGCGCCACAAACAAAGCGCAAGCGAGCCACCACTTCACCAGTGCCAACGCGATTGCCGCCAGACAAATGACGATAGATATCTTGCCCTTGAAGTCGCGACCCATCGCTGTGGCCAGCACTGAATCCTTGCCGTGCAGCGACAGCAGCGCCAGCGTGAGGATCGTGTAAGCGATGGCCGCGAATAGCAACACCGTACCGTAAAGCACGAGCGTCCACGGAGCGAAATTATTCTCGCCCATCCAGGCGGTCGCAAATGGAATCAGGGACAGCCAAAACAAGAGGTGCAGGTTGGCCCAGAGCACGCCGCCGCTAACGTGTTCGACTGCATGCAGCAGGTGATGATGGTTGTTCCAATAGATACCAAGGAAGATGAAACTCAATACGTAGCTGAGAAACACGGGCACGAGTGGCACGAGTGCGGCCGGGCTCGAATCGTGCGGCACCTTTAGTTCGAGCACCATGATGGTGATGATGATTGCAATCACCCCATCGCTGAATGTTTCTACTCGGGCTTTCGTCATTTTCGCAGACGGCCAATTGAGGGCACTGGTTCGGCAGTTCTCCTGTGATTGTAACCTCTGGTCGGCTCGCCCTGTAAACCTTCAGTGCCGGAGGGTGCTTTCAAACTGCAAGTGCCTACAGGCGGGCTCGCCGTGTGCGCTGGCGCAATAGGTGTTAGGATGGAGGAAATCAACAGGAGGTGGACGCGATGGGATGGGATGGCGACGACTTGGCCGGGAAGATGGAAGAAGTGTTCGAACGCCAACAGGCCGCGGCAGACGCCCGCGCAAATCGCGGCACGTCTTCGGTAGAGGAGCGCGCCAAGAGTGCGACCTTTGAATCGCTGCGGCTCAATCGCTCGCGCATCATGAG
>JANMVC010000594.1:0-2442 GCA_031392315.1 Pyrinomonadaceae bacterium
GCTACGGTTAATCGTCTCAAGTCGAGAGAGTTAAATTCTTAAAGGCGGAGGAGAGCTTGACTGAGACGCTTGAGGCGGAAAGTGAGTACTGACGGAAGTCGAAAGTGGTTACGGGCGCCACGCCGTAGCTGGCCGAGGTCAGAAAAATTTCTTCTGCTTCCGTGAGATCGCCGAGTTCATACACGCCCTCAATCACCGGAATGAATAGTTTCGTCGCCAGCTCGATGACGGCGGCGCGGGTGACACCCGGAACGGTTCCGGTGCTGAGGTTTGGCGTTTGCAGCGTGCCTTCGCGCACCCAGAAGATGCTGGCCATCGTTGCCGAAGCGATTTCGCCGCGTTCGTTAAGCATGACTGCTTCGTCGAACTCGCGCGTCTGCGCTTCCTCCCAGGCGAGAACTTCGTCCAGGTAGTTGAGGCTTTTGATCCCGGCGAGCGGCGAAAGCGTGTTGTGGCGGTAAGGCGAAACTGCGATGGATAGCCCGGCCGCGGGAATCTTTTGCGGCTCACCGGTCATGATCAGCAGATCGGTTTTTCGGTCACCCGACTTCTTAGTTCTCCAAACATCGCGTCCGCTGCGCGCCAGGAGAATCACGCGAGCGCGACCATGGCCCACGCGATTGACGGCGATAAGTTTGGTAAGTGCCTCGCCAACATTGGTTTCGTTGGCGCCGGTGCAATCCACGCTAAGTTTTGCAGCGTCGTCCTTGAGGCGCTGCCAATGCTCCGGCCAGAGGAAGGGCTTGCCGTTGTAAATTGCCACGGTCGTGAAGACGCCGCGCCCATACAACATGGCTGACGACACCGGCGCCACGCGCGCCTTGGTCGCTTCGAGCATCACCTTGTTGAGATATATGACGGGATGCAAGATGGGTGTCTCTCTGACTCCCCTCTCCCCTTCGCGGAGAGGGGCCGGCGGTGAGGGAACGAACTTTGCGCCACCCCACCCTAATCCTTCCCCACTAGTGGGGAGGGACTTTTACCGCGGTAGCTACTCCCGACCTGCGACCATCACTTCGGCTTCGAGTTTTTTCGCCAGGGAGCTACGCCAAACATTTTCCAGCTCGCGAACGTCAGCGGAAACCGCCTCGTCGCCGTCGACGGTTATTCGCAGCCGGCTGCCGCCGACATGTCCGAGCAAAGTTAGCGGACAATTCTTCTCTGCGGCAATATTTTCTATGGCACTCCGCGACGACGCCGGAAAGCTAATGATTATTCGCGATGGCGACTCGCTGAAGAGAGCGCTAGTTATGGGCATTGGATCAGATTGGGCGGCTTGAGAATCTGATGAGAGCGAAATACTCGCCCCAATGGTCTCGCGATTAAGCGACGAGAAACAGCATTCGGCCAGAGCTACGGCAATTCCACCATCGGAGCAATCGTGGGCCGACTTGAGTTGGCCTGCTTCGGCCGCCTCAAGACACGCAGCTTGAACAGCCAATTCCATTTCCAGGTCCAGCTTCGGGACAGCGCCTTCGGCAATCATGGTTTCCGTGGAGACGCCATCGATAGTTGCGGCGTATTCGCTCAACGAAAGATCGTTTGAGGTGACGCCGAGCAGCGCGATCAAATCGCCCTCTTGTTTGAATCCGGGTTGCAACACGCGGCGGACGTCCTCCACCAGGCCGATCATGCCAATGACCGGCGTCGGGAGAATGCCGCGCCCTTCGGTTTCGTTGTAGAAGGAAACGTTGCCGGAAACTACGGGCGTGTTGAAAGCGCGGCAGGCTTCGGCGATGCCGTCGACAACTTCAGAGAACGACCACATCACTTCCGGGCGTTCGGGCGAGGCGAAGTTGAGACAGTTTGTAATTGCGATCGGGCGGGCGCCGACACAGACCACGTTGCGGGCGGCTTCGGCAACAATCAGCTTGGCGCCTTCGCGCGGATTCGCGGCACAGTAACGCCCGTTGCCATCGAGAGACATTGCCAGCGCGCACCGAGTTTCTTTTATGCGGACTACGGCTGCATCAGCACCGGGCAGCACGGCCGTGTTGGTCCGCACCATGTGATCGTATTGACGATAAACCCATTGCTTGGAAGCGATGTTGGGCGAAGCCAGTAGCTGAAACAGCGCGTCGGTACTTGAGCGCGCCATAGCTGCGGCTGGGAGCGCAGGCATCCTGCCTGCAATGAGCGCGTCAGCGCGAACCGGTTGTTGGACGTTGACGGACGAAAGAGTTTCGCGAGCTGCGCTCGCGTTTGCAGGCAGGATGCCTGCGCTCCCAGCCGCAGGGGCTTTCATCGGTCGCTCATAGAGCGGTGCTTCATCCGTCAGGAATGCGACCGGAATGTCCGCGACGGTTTCGCCTTCGTGCGTGACGAGCATGTTTGACCCTTCGCGCACCCGACCAATCACAACCGCTTCGAGATCCCATTTACGAAAGATATCGATCACTTCGCGCTCGCGTCGCGAATGCGCGACGATCAACATTCGCTCCT
>JANMVC010000606.1:0-13055 GCA_031392315.1 Pyrinomonadaceae bacterium
AGCCAGGTGACGAAGAGATCGCCATCCACGCGCGCGATTGCGTTACGAAGTGTGCCGTCGTAAGTATTGAAGTTGCCGCCGATAATAATCTTGCCGTCCGTTTGCACGGCGGCCGTTCCGATCGAGCCAGTCGCAGAGGCAGTCGTGCCGGTGCCCGGATCGAATGAAGTGTCGAGCGTGCCATCTGCTTTCAATCGTGCGAGCCGACTACGATCCGTGGCGTTGTAGTCAGCGAAACCGCCGCCGATGATGATCTTGGCATCGGGTTGCAGGACGGCCACCAACACGGCGCCACTAGCGCCCGTGCCGCTGGGATTGAATGTCGTGTCGAGCGAGCCGTCGGTATTCAACCGGGCAAGATAATTACAAGCAGTCCCGTTGTAGGTGGTGAAGAGGCCGCCGATGAGGATCTTCCCGTCCGTTTGCACGGTGATGGTCGACACAATGTTACTCGCGCCCGTACCCGGATCAAACGAAGTGTCGAGCGAGCCGTCCAGGTTTAATCGCGCGATGCGAACACGACTCGTGCCGTTAAAGGTGGTAAACGCACCGCCGATGATCACCTTGCCATCCGCTTGCACGGTGATCGTATAGACAGCACTCGTGCCCGTTCCCAGGCCCGGATCGAAGGAAGTGTCGAGCGAGCCGCTGTTAAGCAATCGCGCGATGCGATTACGAGAGGTCCCGTCGTAGGTGGGGAACTGTCCGCCGATGATAATCCGACCGTCGGCTTGCAAGGCGATGGCCAACACAGAGCCAGTCGCGCCCGCGCCCGGATTGAAAGACGTGTCGAGCGAGCCGTCCGAATTGAGCCTCGCGATGTTAGAACGAGCAATGCCGTTGTAGAAGTCGAAGCTGCCGCCGATGAGGATCTTACCGTCCGGTTGCAAAACCACCGCCTCCAAAGAACTAACTCCGCCCGTCAGAGCCGTGCCGGGATCAAACGAAGTGTCCAGCGATCCGTTTGGATTCAACCGCGCAATGCCGCTACGGGCCGTGCCGTTAAAGCTGTCGAAGTTGCCGCCGATGATGACTTTGCCGTTCGGTTGCACTGCGCTCGTGTTCACAGAAGTGAACGCAGGCGCCGCGCCCGTGCCGGGATCAAACGACGTGTCGAGCGCGCCTGGCTTGAAGCCGTAATCTGCCGGAGATGTTGTCACGTCCGCCAGCGTAACTTTGGCGACGACGCGGTTGTCGGTTCCGCCCGTGCGCGTCAGGGTGATGTTCGCGCTGCCCGCGCCTTCGTTCACGTTATAGGTCGCCGACGAGAACGAGATCGCTCCGGGCGCCGGCAGTAGTCGGGCGATACGATTACGACCCGTGCCGTTATAGCTGGTGAAGGCCCCGCCGATGACGATTCTACCGTCGGCTTGCACGGTGATCGTATTCACATCGTTAGCCGCGCCCGTGCCGGGAGTGAAAGCCGTGTCGAGCGAGCCGTCCGTGTTTATTCGCGCGATGCGGATACGACTCGTGCTGTTGTATGTGATGAATGCTCCGCCGATGATGATCTTACCGTCCGCTTGCACGGCCGTAGTTAACACTGATGTATCCGCGCCCGTACCCGGGTCGAACGAAGTGTCAAGCGAGCCGTTCGTATTTATTCGCGCGATGTAGTTACGACTCGTGCCGTTGTAAGTGTTGAATGCTCCACCAATGATGATCTTACCGTCCGCTTGCGCGGCGGTAGCCAACACGTCGTCATCCGGACCCGTGCCGGGATCAAATCCTGTGTCGAGCGATCCGTTTGTGTTCAACTGCGCAATGCGATTACGACCAGTGCCGTTGTAGTTTTTGAATTCGCCGCCGATGATGATCTTCCCGTTTGCCTGCACGGCGACTGAAAACACGTCATCATCCGCACCCGTGCCGGGATCAAATGTCGTGTCGAGCGATCCGTTTGAGTTGAGCCTGGCGATGTGATCACGAAAATTTCCGTTATAGTCCCCGAACCGTCCCCCGATAAGGATTTTGCCGTTCGCTTGCAAGGCGGTCGCCCACACAATGCTATCCGCGCCGGTGCCGGGGTCGAAGGAAAGGTCGAGCGACCCGTCGGAGTTCAACCGCGCGATGCGTCGGCGGCCAGTGCCGTTATAGGTCACGAAGTCGCCGCCGATGATGATCTTGCCATCCGATTGCACAGCGACCGACCGTACAGGATCATCCGCGCCCGTGCCCGGATTGAAAGAAGTGTCGAGCGAGCCGTCCACGTTCAACCGCGCAATATGATTACGAGGCGTGCCGTTATAATCGGTGAAGTCGCCGCCGATGATGATCTTCCCGTCAGCTTGCACGGCGGTCGTCAACACGGCATCTTGCGCACCGGTGCCGGGATTGAATGTCGTGTCGAGGTCGCCACCCGCGGCCCAAACGCTCGCGCCGCTCCACAACAGAACCGCGCACAACACGAAACCAAACCCAACCACAATCATCTTCCTTGTATGAGGCGACATCGTTTTCTGGTCCTTTCAGAATCCCATTCCGGCAGTGGTAGCTATGACTCTTTCTTTATGGCCGCGACAGGCGGCGTATCAACTGTTCCGCGAGTTTCAGAGTCGGAACATAGACCGCCGCAAACATCTGGAGCAGTTTTCGCTGGCGCACTATCGATTAGTTCCGGCCTGGTCACCTATAAGAGGCTGGCAGGCGCAAAACATTTCTGTCCTTTTTCGGATTTTATTTTTCGATTCGAGGCCGTGGATAAACGGTAAGGATTTGGAGGTGGCACGAACAGTCCCGCCCGTGAATCACGCGCAAGATGCGCGTGCCACGAGCAAAAGTCAGAGGTCAGTCCGGGGATTTCTGAGGGTGAGACTGCTGCAAAAGCTACTTCTTGACGATCCGGAAGGAATAATCCGCGACGCTTTCCCATTTACCGGGAGCGTTTGCGCCGCTGAGGTCCAGCACGTAGTCACCGTTCTTGAATAAATTGGCGGGTAAGCTCAGGTTCAGGAGAGAGGACTTTTTCGAGGAGCCATTGCTTAGCTCTCCACTCCAGACCCTCGTGCCTTCGGGAGTGGAAATAGTCGCGCGATATTTTTCATAAGGTTCACTATCCAAAGTCAGCCGCAGCCGGACGTCAGTCACTACAGCACGCAGAACCAGCGGCTCGGCGCCACCCGCGCCGCGAACAAGGCCGGGAGTCAGCGTGAATGTGGCAAGAACGGGCGCTGTTCTTTCCGGCGTTTCCGTGACGGGCGTGCGGATTGGCGTAACCTCGTCGCCTGCAAGTTGCTGTGGTTCAGGAGTCCCACCCGGCGTTGGTGATTCGCGCGGAATTACAGGTGGTGGTTGAATGATCTTTGCCTGTTCTGGCGCGGGTGTCCGCAGTTTTTCAGTCAGGAACCACAGGCCACCTAGCAGAATCACAAGCAACGCGGCTGCAACTCCGAAGCCGAGTGCCGGCCGCCGCATTGCTAAAGCCGCCGCCAAAGACTGCCACCAGGAAATGGAATCATCATCAGCGCGGGCCGGGACAACTACAGCCTTATCAGAAAGCGAATTGAATAACGTCTGGGCAAACTCCACGCGTTCGCGTAGGTGTGGCGAAGTTAACCGCCTCTGTTCAAAAACCGCACGCTCAGGCGCGGGGAGTTCGCCTCGCACGTAGGCGTCGATTAGTTCGTCCTCAGCGATGAGAAGCTCCTGATAGAAGTCGTCCTGCGCGAGAAAGCCGTCTTCCAGCTCCGTGCGTTCAGCTTCTGACAGGTTTCCCAGCAGAAAAGCCCTGACAGCTTTTGCGTTGTTTAGTTCATTCTCCAAAACTTGAGTTGCTCCCGTTTACTAGAGACGAATAGGGCGAATTCGTTTCAACCCTAAGCAGATTTTTTCATACAACTCTCCACACATTTTTCCAGTTGCAATCGAATTCGATGAGCACGAATTCTCAGCGCATTGAGCGGCAGACCCATTTTTTCCGCGAGCTGTTTCCGCAATGCGATCTTCCGGCCCCGCTCTTCGCGGTAATAGTCGAGGATGATAACGCGATTTTCCACAGGCAAACTGTCGAGGCAAGACTCGAGGCACTCAATCCTTTGCGAGCCAGCTGGTGAGGAGCGCGGAGTCGAAACGCTCAGTACGTCAAGCGCTCCCTGAGCTCGCGCTTGTTCTTTCAAAGCCTCGAGCCAGATGAGGCGGGCCGTGCTGCCGACGTAACCGGAAAAACTGCGGATAGCTTCTCCCTCCTCAATTTTTCTCGCCAAACGGTTCAGCGTAAGATCAGCAAGATCCTCCGGAGTCGCACTTCCTCTCCACTCAAAAAGCTTGACCAACTTCCGCCGCCATACTTCATACTGCTCCGCGGCGCGCGTCGGATCTTCGTCGAGCAACGACAACAAGCCCGCAAGGCTCTCCGCCGTCAAGACCCAATCCTTTTTCCTGCGTGGGAGAGGTTCCATTTTAGAGGAAGGAGTCAGAACCGCCAGGGCCTATTTCCATTCGCCCTGCATCGTAAAAGCCGCCCAGTAGTAAGGCGATTCCCAACGCCTTTGTGACAACATGTCCAGTTGGGCCGTTCGCAGTGCTGCCGCCGGCGATTTTCCTTCTTTAAGCATTGCCTGGTAGAACCGTCCCATCAGAGCAGCGGTCGCCGAGTCGTCTACTTTCCACAAACTGGTTCCCACGCGTGCTGCGCCAGCATACATAAAGCCGCGCGTCAGTCCCACCAGTCCTTCGCCTCTGATCTCTTTGCCTAGTCCAGTCTGGCAAGCGCTCAACATCACAAGATCGGCGGGCAAATTCAGATTGTAGATCTCGTTAAGCCTTAGGAAACCGTTTTGCGGTTCGCCGCGTTCATCTACGAGCGACAACACGATAGCGGACAGTTCCGGGCGGTGGCTATCAAGCACACCATGAGTGGCGAAATGCAGGATGCGATACTGAGCCAGTTCCTGACTGGTTGCAGTGGCTCGGCTGGCTTGAAAATCGAAGGCCCCCATGCCCTCTCCGGCAGGTATCGCCGCCAGGATTGCTTGCGCTTCGCGACGCGAAAATGGCAGACGCGTCATGCTCACTGATCCTTTTGCCACGCCAGTCATTCCGGCCGCAGGCGACTGGGGCCTTAGCACTGCCGGGTTGACCCTGCCGTTGTTCACCGGCACCTTGACTCGGGCGTCGTCCCGGTCAAACACGGGATCAGCCAAAACTGCAATTGCCTTCGGCGCTGAGCGACGCCCCGACAGTTCCCTTCGCAATACGGTAATCACTGACGCTGAAGCGAGGCTGATGATTTCATGATCTGCTATCAGCGGTTGAAGTATGAGCGATGAAGACTGAGAACCTATCGCCGAACTCGCAGTGCGCCCCTTCGCATTCGTTATATTTGCGTTGGCATCCAGTTCCGGCAGGGCGGCAAAAGGCACATATTGCAACGCGCCGTCGCTAACGATGAACAGGCGCTGCGCTTTCAAATGTGATCGTAAGGGGGCGAGCAGCATTCGACTCAGCTGAGTCGCCATCATCGCGTATTCCGCGTCTGCCTGCTTGAGCCTTACCTGGCGTTGCGCGGCGCTCTCGTTTAGCGGGTGCTCGTTACGAGCAGTCAATACTTCGTAAAAGCGGCGCGCCACTCTTTCTACTTCGGCGCGTCCCGGCAGTTCGTAAATATTGATCGTTGATGGAGTCACCGCCCAAACGAAGCTGCGGGTTTCGCCTAACTTGTATTCAAGCAGCAGAGTTTCCTTATCCAGGGATTGCTGAATCTCTTTAAGCGTCAGCACGGACGGCTGCATTAGCGCGGCATAGCGTGGGCTTGTCTTACGCATGCGAGTCTGCACTTCGTCATACTCGTTGGTGAGCGCGTCTAACTCTCGAGACATAACGACGGCTTGCTCGATGGTGTGTTCGCCTCTCAGGAAAACCGACTGTTCCTGCGTGCGTGCGCTTAGCTGTTGCTGCAAGCTGCGCTCGCGCTCAAGCAGAGCCGGGTCTGCGCCACGACGAATGTCGGCGCGCGATTCCCGCAGCAGATCGACCAAACCACGGGCCCGCGCACTCTCGCTGGCATGAAAGGCGCGCTGGTCGAATCCGCCGGTAGGGTCTTGTTGGTGCAGCTCAAACAGTAACTCAATATAGAAATCGTAGTACTTTTGCACCGTTGAGAAGTAGGAGGCGCGCGACCCCTGACTCACAATTTGACCGCGCACCGTCTCGACAATGTGAAGTGCGGCTTCGATGTCGGCAAGTGCTTTCGGAAGTTTTCCCCGATCTCGCTCGCTCCGCGCGAGCCAGTAGAGGGTGCGCGCTTCTCCCGGTTTATCGCCGCTTGCTTGCCGCAGCGGCAGCGCCAGATTGAAATGCTCAAATGCCTTCTGTTTTTCACCCGCTTCGTAGTAGACCTCTCCGATCACCGCAAGGACTTCGCCCTCCGTAAAGGGGTTGCCGATCTTTCTCGCAAACTCAAGTGCTTGATTCAGGAAATCAAACGCCTTCTCTTTCTCGCCCTGTTTGGCGTAAAGAAGCCCCATATGTAGGCGCGTGTTAGCAATGCTGGCACGGACGTTGAGCGCTTGCTGAAGCGCGAGTGCGCGATCATAAAACTCAAGTGCTTTCTCGTGCTCACCCCGAGAAAAGTAGATCGCACCCATGTTGGTGAGCGTCACTGCTTCTCGCGGGCGCCCACCCACAGCCTTGAAGAGCGGTAGGGCTCGGCTATAGTAATCGAGCGCGCGGTCGGTCTCGCCAAGCGCAAAATAAACTGAGCCCATATTTGTAAGCGTGATGGCTTCTAAACGTTGGCTCTTGTCTGCCCGCTCAATGGCCAGGGCCTGTTCGTAAAGATCGAGTCCCTTCTGCATCTCTCCCAGCTCGACGTAGATATAGCCAAGGTCATCGAGTGAAATAGCTTCGCCACGCCGATCACCAATTTGCCTGCGCAGAGTGAGGGCTTGATTGTAGAAGTCGAGGGCGTGGTTTAGTTCACCGAGTGTCCGGTAGAACAACCCGACGTTGTTGAGCACGGTGGCTGCCCGCTCATGATTACCGCTGGATCGCAGCAGCGGCAGCGCCTCGCGATACTTGCTAATCGCGTTGCGCTTGGAGAGACCCGTTCCCTTACCAACAAATCTGCGCGCCTCCAGGATCAACTTCTCCGCGGCCATGAAGTCTCTGTCTTGCTGCGTAGCTGCTCGCGGCTGGGAAACGCTTATCCCATAGCGTCCAGCCTCCCCCTTTCTCCCGAATACCTTAACCTCCAGCCGATAGACACCCGCGACGTCGGCCAGCAATGGCAGTCGCTCGGTCCCTTCCGGGTCATCTATGTTGTTTAAAGTCAGAATGAGCTGGCCATCAATGCCGAATAGATCCACGCCGACATTGATACCTCGCTGCTCGAGGTCTATCTGGATGAACTGTCCTGCATCACATCTCACGAGGTAGGAATGCGTCTCGCCCGAGTTGATTTCTCTTTCAAACGACTTGCCAGGCTCAAGCTCACGGGCTTCTGACTGTCCCTGGGCTATGACAAGACCGCCGTCCGTCTCGACTTGATTGGCGCCAACTGACTCGTGCGCCTTCATCACCGGAAAAGTTAAGAGAAAAAAAACAACGAAGATCATATAAGGGCAGGCGCGCCCCCCAAGACCTTGTCTTCCCGAAAGGACTGAACGGCTTTTTGAGCAGAGATTCATGACGACAGCCTTCGAGAATTGGGGAAAATTTCTGGGAGCCGAGAATGCGTCGCTAGTAGGGTTTCATCTTAACTCTTCAGACGCTCGGGCTTCAAACTGTTGCGGTGAGCAAACCCAAAGTCACAGCGCATTGGAGGCAGAGGTTGCGACGACGAGAGGACGCCCTTGACTATTTCATACACACATTCTTTTGCTTTTCCTCAGATGCGCGGAGACACGGATAGATCGGACGCTTGTTCAAAGTTCATCTTCATGAGAGCGGTGGGCTGGAAAAAGAGGTTGCGAAGAGTGTCCACTGCGGGGAGTCAACTCTGAAATAGGTCGCCGAAGATCATGCCTTGTCGCGATGGAAACTTCTACTTTTCAATGGCCTTGTTCTTGGGGAGGGTTACATTTGGGCCGCGAGCATTGTTCATCTTCTGAAAGCCCGTGTGGTGGTAGAACACTTCGGATGAACGCAATGCCCCGGTCTTGTCAAAGAGTAAGTACTCCACAATTGCGCTGCCGCTATGCCGGATTTTGCTGCCGAAGATTAAGTTGCGGGTAATGCGTTCGCTGCCGCCTGCGTCCAGCACTTTCAGTTGTAGAATTCCAGTCCTCGCATCGCTTTCCAACATCCGGCTCAACTGCTCGGCGCGCACGAGTTCCCGGAGACGATTGCCGGCGCTTTCGCCCTGTTTATTCTCGTAGTGTTCCAGCAGTTTCGAAACTTGCTCATTCAGCGACCTGAGGGTGGAGATTCTCCGGTGGTACGTCTGCTTCGGCTTCTCCGCCGCCGCGCTCTGATCGTAATCCGCAAGAATTCCCCTGACGACTCCATGATAGGCATAGAGTTTTGATAGCTGCGTCAGCACCGACTTTTCGTCTGCCGGGTTCCAGTCGTGCTCAGGAATGTAGGCCTTCGGAAAAAACACCTTGAGGGTTGGCCGCTGAGATCTGATTTCGCTCGCGACCAGAGCGCCCAGTGCGGTTTCCTCGATAGTCACTCTCTTATTTGTGATGGCCGTGTCTGTGCGAAACAGCGAGAGAAAGTCGATGGCAGATCTAACCAGCGCAGTGCCAATCTCCGGAAGCAGCAACGCCTCGCCGCCGATGCTCTTTTCGCCAAGCCTTTGCGACTCTGTCTGGAGCAGGAAATCATATGCACTCAGGGCCGGGGCCGCCTGACTTGCAAACACGCGGTACTGGACCAGTGTTTGAAAATCCGCATCGCTGTAAATCACCAACTGATTAAACTCCGCCGCACCTGCTTGCAATTTGGCGCCTATCTGTCCTGCGATCATCGACATCGCCTCATAGCTGAGGGCCACACTCTCGGTTTCGAAAGTGTTGGCCTTGTCCTCGACGCTGATTTCTCCCTTCAGGGTTTTATTGGCTGCATCATCTCGCGACTCCGGCAGTCTGGCCGCGAGCGTCTTTTTCTTCTGTTCAGCCAACTGAGTGCGCAGTTTCTCCCGCTCGAGTTCTCTTTGTAGCTCGACCTGTTGAGCGTCAGCAGATTCGCTCGGTTGCAGATTCGGCTCCTGGGCGTGCGCGTATAGCGCCCCGCCCGCGAAGATCAAGAAGCAAAATGAATAGGAAGTTATTCTAGATAGCATGGGCTGATAAAGTATCTAACGTAAGAGATTTCCCTTTTGCGCCCGCCTTGAGGCCACCAAGAACACTCGCAGGCATTAGGCCCGACGCATAACTCAATCAAGAGCAACAGATATGCCGCATCAGGAATGACCGAAAACGTTGTGCGGTTGCGCATCCCCGGGTGAAAAGAGGAAAGTTTCGCAGCTTACTGGGAGAAATCGCGCGCAGCTGGCTGGCGGGTTGAGGTGCCAGCGCCAGGTTCGGGACCTTCCCTTTCATCTGGATGAGCGAAGAAACCCGGCTTTCTCATTCAGATGGCAGCTAATATAATGAACTCGACCTGCCGTACCATCTGATCTGCATCCTGATTCAGGAGACTCAAGCGCGCTGAAGAACACTGACGAGAAAATACTTGTGGTCGATGACGATGCAGCGATTCGCTGGACCTTGAGCGAAGCGTTGCGCAGTTGGAGCTTCGAACCACTTGAGGCGGGCACCGTCGCGGAGGCGTGGGCGCAATTCAGCTCGGAGTTGCCCGCGGCTGTTTTGCTGGATATTGATCTGCCTGATGGTTCAGGACTCGACGTACTCCGGCAGATTAAGCAGGAGAGACCTGAGGCGATCGTGATCATGATCACTGGCAACGTGCAGGTCGACAGCACCATCTCCGCGCTGCGCGGCGGCGCCTATGATTTCATCGCCAAGCCCATCAGTCTGGAAGAGCTCCGCGTCACCATCCGCAACGGCATCGAAGCTCGCCGGTTGCGCCGTGAGGTAGCGCAGGTAAGAAAGGAGCGGGCGCGAGAGTTTAACTTCCGGCAGATCGTCGGCGAGTCTGCCACGATGAAGAAGATGTTAGGGCTCGCCGCTAAAGTTGCGGAAAGCGAAGTCTCGTCGGTTTTACTTCAGGGCGAATCAGGTACAGGCAAAGATCTGGTGGCGAAGGCTATCCACTACGGATCGCAACGCGCCGAAAGCCCTTTCATTGCGATCAATTGCGCCGCGCTGCCGGCCACGTTGATCGAATCGGAACTGTTTGGTTACGAGAAAGGCGCCTTCACTGACGCGAAGGCCCGCAAGGAAGGGCTGTTTGAACAAGCGGAAGGCGGCACGCTGCTGCTGGATGAGATTGGCGAACTGGAGTTGGCCCTACAGGCAAAACTGCTGCGCGTGCTGGAGGAAGGAACTTTCCGGCGCGTGGGTGGCCTAAGGGATATCGCGCTGGATGTGCGCGTGCTGGCCGCATCAAATCGCGATCTGAAAACCGAAAGCGAGGCTGGTCGGTTCCGCCTCGATCTTTACTATCGTCTTTCCATAATCCAGATAGACATCCCAGCTCTTCGCGAACGCGGCAACGACGTGTTGCTGTTGGCGCAACATTACATCGACAGCCTCGGCTCCCGCCTGCGCCTGCGCAACAAGATCACCAGCTTGTCGCCTGAAGTGATGACCGCGTTTTGCAAGTACAACTGGCCCGGGAATGTGCGTGAACTGCGCAACCTGATCGAGCGAGCGCTGATCCTGGAAGACAGCGACGTGATCACGACTGAGTTTTTGCCAGCCAGTCTTCTGGCAGCGCCACAGATCCAGGGCGCAGGTTCAGCGCCAGGGGAAAGTACGAGCGGGGTACAGTTTGAACTGCCGCGCGAAGGGATTTCTCTCGACACGGCCGAGCTATCATTTGTGCGACAGGCCATCGAGCGGAGCGGCGGAAACCAAACCAGGGCGGCCGAATTGCTGGGGATTTCCCGCGATCAGCTAAGGTATCGTCTCAAAAAGCTTGATGAAGGGAAGGTGCTTACTGCCCATTCCGACGCCAACTCTGACAAGCCCGCATGACTTCAATTGACGCTACATCGCCTGACGTCCGCTTGCTTCCAGCGGAGGAGTTACAACGCTCGCTCAAGGAGCTGGCAGACATTAAGTTTGCGATTGATGAATCTGCGATTGTAGCCATCACCGACCATCGCGGCATCATCAATTATGTCAACGACAAGTTTTGCGAAATCTCGAAATATTCGCGAGAGGAACTGCTGGGCCAGGACCACCGCATCATTAACTCTGGCTATCATCCCAAAGACTTTATTCGCGCACTGTGGACTACGATTGCCAGCGGCCAGGTTTGGCGTGGTGAGATCAAGAACCGCGCGAAGGACGGCACTTACTATTGGGTCGACACGACCATAGTTCCCTTCCTCAACTCTGAAGGAAAGCCTTATCAATACGTCGCGATCCGCAGTGACATCACTGAACGCAAACGCGGCGAAGATCAAATCCGCGAGCAGGCAGCATTGCTGGATCAAGCGCAGGACGCAATTCTGGTTCGCGATCTTGAACACAACATTCTCTTCTGGAACAAAGGTGCCGAGCGAATTTACGGCTGGAGTGCGGCCGAAGTGGTTGGCCGCAATGTGGCCCAGTTTCTTTTTAAGGGTCCGTCAACCCAGTTTGAAAAAGCCCGCCGAGCCGTCATCGAAAACGGCGAGTGGAGCGGGGAGAGCCATCAGATCCGTCGCGATGGCGCGGAGATTGTCGTGGAAAGCCGCTGGACTTTGGTGCGCGATGAGCAACGAAACCCGACCTCGATTCTGGTGATCAATACCGACATCACTGAGAAGAAGCGGATGGAGGGACAGTTTCTTCGCGCCCAGCGTATGGAATCCATCGGCACGCTCGCCGGTGGAATTGCCCACGATCTCAACAACGTTTTGTCGCCGATTGTGATGGCGATCGACATGCTGAAGTTGAAGGCAACGGACGAGGCGAGCGATAAGTGGCTTGAGGTTTTGCGCACGAATGCCGAGCGCGGCGGCAACATGGTGCGCCAGGTGTTGTCTTTCGCCAGGGGCGTGGAGGGTGAGCGCGTCGCGCTTCAACCGCGACATTTGATCAAGGAGATCGTCAAGATCCTGCGGGAGACGTTGCCGAAGTCAGTTGAGATCAATAGCCATCTCCCCAGCGACCTTTGGCTGATTTCGGCAGACGCCACTCAAATCCACCAGGTGCTGATGAATCTCTGTGTCAATGCTCGCGACGCCATGCCTGAAGGCGGCTCCATCTCGATCACAGCCGAGAACGCCGTGATCGATGAAAACTTCGCCCGCATTCACATCGATGCAAAGCCGGGCCGTTTTATTCTGGTTACTGTTTCCGATACCGGTCCGGGTATGACGCCGGAAGTTCAGACCCGAATCTTCGAGCCATTCTTTACCACGAAGGAGATGTCCAAAGGGACCGGGCTGGGACTGTCAACGGCGCTGACCATCGTCAAGAGCCATGGTGGTTTCATCAACGTCTATAGCGAGCTGCATAAGGGAAGTCAGTTTGCTTTGTATCTTCCAGCGCTCGACGCTCCCGGAGGAATCGAGGCGGGTGCGTTGCGGACCAATCTGCCGCTGGGGCAGGGTGAGTTGATCCTGGTGGTAGACGATGAAGAATCGATCCGCGAGATAACCCGCGCTACGCTGGAAACCTTCGGCTACAAGGTGCTCACCGCTGCTGACGGAACCGAAGCCGTGGCGCTTTACGCCGACCGCAAGGGCGAAATCGCGATGGTGTTAACGGACATGATGATGCCATTCATGGATGGCCCGGCAACCATTCGGGCGCTGCAAAAGATGAACCCCAAGGTGAAAATCATTGCCGCCAGCGGCCTGACCACGAGCTACAAATCCGGCGAATCTGCCCTGCAAGGCGTCAAGATATTCCTCAGCAAGCCCTACACCACCGAGAAGCTCCTCAAGGCCATTGCCGAGGTGCTGAAAACTTAAGCACCTCCGCGCTAGCTTCAGAACCCGTGGCGGCGCGCACCTTGCTGATTCGCGGGCTGTGAAGCGGTAGTCACGACGCACG
>JANMVC010000616.1:0-5313 GCA_031392315.1 Pyrinomonadaceae bacterium
GTCGCCTTCGATGGAGAATCGCGAGCTGGCAACGTTGGTGACGACGAAGGAGCGTTATGAGGTCGCGCCGGAAGGGAACCAGCGATTCCATGTGGTGTGTTACGACTTCGGCGTAAAGAGAAACTCGTTGCGTGAATTGGCGCGGCTGGGATGTCGCATCACCGTAGTTCCCGCATCAACTCCGGCGGCGGAGATTCTCGCGCTGAATCCCGACGGCATCTTTCTTTCCAATGGCCCGGGCGATCCGGCTTCGATGAATAAAGAAGTGGAAGAGATTCGGCGAATTATTGAATCGCAGAAGCCCACCTTCGGCATCTGCTTCGGCCACCAGTTGCTGGGCCGCGCTTTCGGAGGGGAAACCTTCAAGCTGGTTTTTGGACATCGTGGCGGAAACCAACCCGTAAAAGATTTGCAGCACGGCGGCGTGGAAATCACTTCACACAATCACGGCTTCGCAGTGTTGGCTGAAAGCCTGCCGGCGGAGGTTGAGGTCACGCACGTCAATCTCAACGACCGCTGCGTCGAGGGCATGCAACACCGGACACTTCCAATATTCTCGGTTCAGTATCATCCCGAAGCCGCGCCCGGCCCACACGATGCTGCGCACCATTTCGGCCGATTTATCAAACTCATGGAGGGCGTCCCCCTACGGGACTAGGCTCGTCGTTTACCTCTAATGCCCCGCAGATGATATAAGGAACGAAATGTCTACCAATCCGAAAACAGTCGAAGGCGTCTATCGCAACGGCAAGGTTGAGCTGCCGGATGCGCCCGACGAAGTGGACGGAGCGCGCGTAATTGTGACCTTTTTATCTGAAGGTTCAGTTAACTTAGCTGCGAAAGGTATAGACGAATCTCAAGCTGCAAACTTGCGCAAGCGGTTGAGCACTTTTGCGGAGGATTGGGAACTTCCTGAGATGGGAGCTTACGATGCCTTATAAGCGCGGCGATGTCGTGCTTGTTCTCTTTCCTGATTCGAACCTTCGCACCGCTAAACGCCGACCAGCGCTCGTCAGCCAAGCCAACAATTTGAACACTGGTCTGAGGCAATCTATCGTTGCCATGATTACAAGCAACATGGCTCGGGCAGATCATCCGAATCGCGTAAGGCTGCTGTTGAATTCCGCAGAAGGGCGAGATGCTCACATTCTAATGGACTCTGTCGTGATGACGGATAACCTCGCGACTGTGCGGGAGACTGAAATTGACCGAACTTTAGGCAGACTAAAGAATTTGAAGGATGTGGACGCAGCACTGCGGCGGACACTGTCTCTTTAAGGCAGAACAAAGAAAGAGCGTCGCCGGTCGGGCTTCTGTTTATTCGGGCATCTTCAGTTCGCCGGTCGTGAGGTCGGGTCGCTCGCGGGCCATGTCTTCGGGTGTGGTATCAGCGTCAGGATGCGTCGGATGTTCTTCTTCTGAGGGAAAGGTGAGGTCGCCCAATTCACCTTCCGGCGACTCAACCGGCGTTGGTTCCAAAATGTCTGCCAGCCCTTCGCTGCCGCGATGTTCCAGCCAATGACGATAACTAACAGTCAGAATTGCCACGACCGGAATCGCCAGAAAAATTCCCGCCACACCCGCTAGCTCCGCTCCCGACAGCAAAGCGATGATCACCGCTAACGGGTGCAGATGTATTCCCTGTCCAATCAAACGCGGATAGACCGCATAGTCTTGCACGATGCGCAGGACCACCAGGAACACAATCACCATGAGCGCGGAAAATGGACCGGCATGAAGCATCGCCAGAATCGCGGCCACCACTGCAATCATCAGTGGCCCAACCAACGGCACAAACTCGAAGACACCGGCAATCACCCCCAGCACGAGCGGGCTCGGCATTCCCAGCAGCGTGAAGCCGATAGCGCAAACTATGCCGATGAAGAGACAAGCTGTGAGTTGGGCGCGGATGTAAGCGGCGAGCGTGCTGTTCACGTCCTGGAAAAATTCGTCACCACGCCAGCGCCAACGGCCGCGGGGCAGCATCTGCAAGGCTGAACGGCGAAAAGTGTCCACGTCTTTCAAGAGGAAGAAACTCAGGACCGGAATAATGATCAGCCAGGGTATGTAAGCTAACCAGCCGACCATCCCGGTAAGGATTGCGCTGACGTTATGACCGACGCTATCGATCACTCCGGGAATCGCGCCATTGATAGCATCCAGCAATGGCCCAGGCATTCGATGGGCGCGGAAATATGCGACCAGCCCCTGCATTTTCGCGCCTACCGTGGCCCAGTAGCTGCGGGCTTGTTCGGTAAACTCCGGAAACTGGTTTCCCAGTTGCGGGGCCAGAACGTAGATACCCACGACGATCACCGCAACGATGATCACATACGAAAGGCCAATGGCGATCGTGCGCGGGATGGCCAGTTGCTTTCCGGAAATGCGGACGGGGCGGCTGAGAAATTCAACCAGCGGGGCGACGAAGTAAGCAAAGAAAATCGACAGGATCAACAGCAGGATGACGGCGGTGAGCTTAATCAGAATCCAAAGCGTGACGGCAACTATCAGAATAATGAGGATGATGCGAAGCACGGCGCGCGTTTGCGGCCAGGTGGCTTCCACCGCGACTTTCGCGGCAGCGCGCGCGGCATCTTTAGTTTCGTTGTTAGACACTGTTCCCGGAGAACTTAATTGTAGAGACTCGCGATTAATCGGCCGATAGCGATTTGTTCCGTCGGCGTGACGGTCCGAAACTCGACCCCAAACGTATCCGGAGTTGCGTGATGGACCACTTCGCCATGCAGGGACAGTGCATCTTCCTGGCCGAGCAGCAGTAAACCAAGTTGGTCGCCAACTCTGACGTTGGGGCAGGCGGGTAGATTGGCTACGCGAAGACCGCCCAGGCTGATATCAGAGGGTTCACCCAGGCCAATGGATTCCTCGATACTCTCGTCTTCGATCGCCAAAGTCAGGCGCGTGCTGACGTGATATCGAGGAAACTTTCGTCGTTCGTGATCGGGTAGTCTTATCGGGGCGCTCATAGGGAACGGATCCTTTCAGTTAGCGGGTTCGGCAAACTCGTCCTCGTCTTCCTCATCATCAGCGGCGGTCGGCTTCGAATTGACAAATCGAGGCTTGGCCGGCTCCCAGATTACTCCTCTCCACTCGTCGGTCGCGCCCAGAAGCTGCAGTGCCGCCAACGGATGACCGGGGTTGCGCTCGATGCGCAGCACTTCGGCGACGACGTTTAGCTTCTGTCCACCTTCGCCTTGCACTTCCAGGCGGACGCGGCTGCCCACGTCGGGCAGCAACTTGGGCAGATGCACCAATGTTCCTTGCGGCCCCACGTCTTCGGTCGTGCCTTCGGATACAACGTGAAAGCCCTCGGGTCCGTCCCATTCCGCACGCACCTCAAAGGCTACCAAATAGCGTGGCCCGGAACGAGATTCAGTTTCGATTTGGCGAGACATGTCTTTCAAACTCCTGTCGGGCAAGAAAGCAAACATACATTACTAAAACGCTGAATTGCTGGCGGAGTGCAGAACCGCAGGTCAGACTCCCAATAAGCAGTGGGAGTTTATATTGTTTATCGCAAAACTCGCAGCAATTTTTTGACAGTAGACGGGCTCTTTGCCTGTCCCGTCCTCCGGGTGCCCGCAGAAGATGGAGAGAGACGCGCCTCGTCCCCGTGTATCGGAGCCGACCGGCAGCAATGCCTGTCCTACGTACCGCTACTCTTCATCCGAACGCAACTTCTCCAACACCGAAAAGTCTTCCAGCGTCGTCACATCGCCGGCGACAGATCCGCTGGTGGCAATCTCGCGTAGCAGGCGCCTCATGATTTTGCCCCGAACGAGTTTTTGGCAGGGCGTCAGTGAAGCGGATTTCTTCGGGGCGCGCGAGCGCGCCAATCTCTTTCGTTACGTGTGCGCGCAACTCTTCGTTTAACTGAGGTGTGGCCTCGCGTGCGCCTTCCAGGGTGACAAACGCGATAATGGCCGAACCTTTCAATTCATCTGGACGCGCGACCACTGCCGCTTCCGCCACGGCTGGGTGTGACACCAGCGCGCTCTCCACTTCCGCCGTGCCCAACCGATGCCCGCTGACGTTAATCACATCGTCTATGCGGCCCATGATCCAGAAGTAGCCATCCTGGTCGCGGCGGGCGCCGTCGCCGGCGAAGTAAATATTTTCTATCTGCGACCAGTATTGATCGCGATAACGTTCGTCATCGCCCCAGATCGTCCGCAGCATTGAAGGCCAGGGTCGCTTGATTACCAGATACCCGCCCTCGTTTGGCCCCACGGGCTCGCCTTCGCGAGTCATGATGTCGGCTTCGACTCCAGGGAAAGGAAGTGTAGCCGAGCCTGGCTTTGTGGGCGTGGCGCCGGGAAGTGGCGAAATCATGATGGCCCCGGTTTCGGTTTGCCACCACGTGTCGACGATTGGGCACGCGCCTTTTCCGATTACGTTGTGATACCACATCCACGCTTCCGGATTGATCGGCTCGCCCACTGTGCCCAACAAACGCAGGCTCGAAAGATCATGCTTCAGTGGCCACTGCTCGCCCCACTTGATAAACGCCCGAATCGCGGTCGGCGCCGTGTAGAGAATGTTGACGCGATGCCGCTCGATGATGTCCCAGAAGCGATCCGGCTCAGGATGGTTGGGCGCGCCTTCATACATCAGCACCGTCGCGCCATTGGAAAGCGGACCATAGACCACGTAGCTGTGTCCGGTCACCCAACCGATGTCGGCAGTACACCAATAAACATCTTCGTCCTTGAGATCGAAAATCCACTTTGTCGTCAAGTGGGCCTGCAGCAGGTAACCGGCCGTCGTGTGCAGAATGCCTTTTGGCTTTCCAGTGGTTCCGGAGGTGTAGAGGATGTAGAGCGGATGTTCGCTGTCCAGCTCCGCGGCCGGGCAATCGTCGTCCACCGTCGTCGTCAGTTCATGCCACCAAAGATCGCGCTCCGGAACCATGGTGACGGGCTCGCCGGTGCGACGAACGACGATACACTTCTCAACGCTCGGAGTTTCCTTCAGCGCTTCGTCGACCGCCGGTTTTAGTTTCACCTCTTTGCCCCGACGCCAACCGCCATCCGCTGTGACCACCAGTTTGCAGCTTGCATCGTTAATGCGATCAATAAGCGCGGTGCTGGAAAATCCGCCGAAGATAACTGAATGTGTGGCGCCCAGGCGCGTGCACGCGAGCATCGCAATTGCCAGCTCCGGAATCAGCGGCATATAAAGCGCAACCCGATCGCCCTTTTGAATTCCGACGCTCTTCAGCACGTTGGCAAATCTGCAGACTTCAGAATGCAGTTGCTCATAAGTCAGCGTACGCTCGTCGCCGGGCTCGCCTTC
>JANMVC010000679.1:0-2989 GCA_031392315.1 Pyrinomonadaceae bacterium
CTTCAATTCATGGATGGGCCGTCGGGCGATTGACAATCGCCGCGTCAATCGCATTCCCGATTCTCTCGGCACCGCAGTGAATGTGCAAGCGATGGTCTTTGGAAACATGGGCGAAGGCAGCGGCACCGGCGTCGCATTCACCCGCAATCCTTCGACGGGGAAGAAGGAACTCTACGGCGAATATCTTTTGAACGCGCAAGGCGAAGACGTCGTGGCCGGCACGCGCACGCCCAATCCCATCAGCGAGCTCAAGAAGGAACTGCCGAAAGTTTACGAAGAGTTTGCCTCGATCACCGGCCTGCTGGAGCAACACTATCGCGACATGCAGGACTGTGAATTCACTATCGAGCGCGGCAAGCTTTGGATGTTGCAGACGCGCACCGGCAAACGCACCGGCGCGGCGGCAGTGCGTGTGGCAGTGGAGATGGTCGGCGAGAAGTTGATCGACCGCGCCACTGCGGTGCAGCGCGTGACCCCGGATCAACTCGACCAACTTCTGCATCCGACGGTCGATCCCAAAACCAAAACGACTGTGCTGGCAATGGGGCTGCCGGCGAGTCCGGGTGCGGCGCAGGGACAGGTAGTTTTTAGTCCCGACGATGCGGAAGAACTTGCGCGCGAGAATGCGAAAGTGATCCTCGTCCGCCAGGAAACGAGCCCTGACGATTACCACGGCATGGTGGCGGCGCAGGCGATCGTCACCGCGCGCGGCGGCATGACCAGCCACGCGGCCGTGGTTGCGCGCGGCATGGGCAAGCCCTGCGTCTGCGGCGCCAATTCGCTCGACATCGATTACGGGCAGCAGCAGTTTACGGTTGACGGCACGGTCGTCACCAAGGGCGAGTGGATTACTGTCGATGGATCAACCGGCCGCGTGTTTCTCGGCCAGGTGCCAACTGTACAGCCCACGCTTGGTCCTGAGTTTCATGAGTTGATGAGCTGGGCCGACAAGTTTCGCCGGCTACGCGTGCGCGCAAATGCCGACACGCCGCGCGACGCAAAGGTAGCGCGTGGATTTGGCGCCGAAGGCATCGGGCTTTGCCGCACGGAACATATGTTCTTCGGCGATCAAAGGCTGGCGGCTATGCGCGAAATGATTCTTGCCGAAGGCGTGGGCGCGCGCGAGAAAGCGTTGGACAAACTGTTGCCGCTGCAGCGCGGAGACTTTCTGGAAATCTTTCGCGAGATGGTTGGGCTGCCGGTCACAATCCGCCTGCTCGATCCGCCGTTGCACGAGTTTCTGCCAAACGCCGAAGAGTTGATGAACGAGTTGAGCGAGTTGAAGATGGCCGTCCGGCTCGCCACCACGCTCGGCGACATGGACAACCTGTTGGACGAAATCGACGAGAAACGCCGGCTGCTCAAACAGGTAATTCGCACCAGAGAATCCAACCCGATGTTGGGATTTCGCGGCTGTCGCCTGGGATTGCTGTTTCCTGAGGTGACGCGGATGCAGTGTCGCGCGATTTTCGAAGCAGCCTGCCAGGTGCAGGGGGAAAAGAAGAAGACGGAACTGGAGATCATGGTGCCATTGGTTTCGCTCAGCGAAGAACTCCGCCAGCAGCGCGAACTCATCGATCAGGTCGCGCAGCAGGTGATGGGCGAACACGGAATGACGATCGAGTACCGCGTGGGCACGATGATTGAATTGCCGCGTGCGGCGTTAACCGCCGACAGCATCGCCGCTCACGCCGACTTCTTTTCGTTTGGCACTAACGACCTGACGCAAACAACCTTCGGCTTGAGCCGCGACGACTCGAGCCGCTTCCTGCCAAACTACGTCGAGCGCAAGATTCTGCCGGACGATCCTTTCCAGGTGCTGGATCGCGAAGGCGTGGGCCAACTCGTGCGGATTGGTACAGAACGCGGCCGCAGCGTGAAGCCGGATTTGAAAGTGGGAATTTGCGGCGAGCACGGCGGCGATCCGAGTTCAATCGCCTTCTGCAACGAGATTGGACTCAACTACGTGAGCTGTTCGCCCTTCCGCGTGCCGGTTGCCCGACTCGCCGCCGCGCAGGCTGCGCTGGCTGCAACGTCAAACAGCTGAAAGCTCACGGGCATGCGCCATGTCACGTCGGGCCAGCGGACGCACTTGTGGCGCTGACAGTGTCGTTACGGCAATTGTTTCGCCCGCGAGGGTCATGAACTCAACCTCGTAGGCCTCTCCGGCCCGATGGATATGCACAATGGTTCCGATATCGCCCACCTTAAGACTTTCGGTGGGCAGATCCTCAGTTAAGACAACTCGTTCATGTTCTTTAATCATAATTCGTACCCAAAGGATAAGCCGTGATAAGGCGAGGTGCAACCATGCCGTGATCTAATTGCCAAACAGTGCGGATCCTTGGGGTGCGGCCATCTGGTGTCCTCAACTCGCCTTCGACTTCATACCGCGGACCAAAACTGGTTTCTGTCACGTCGCTCACCTCGTATTGCAGGCCATGTTCCCGTAACGCCAAGGCCAGCGTCTGCCAAGCCGCCAAACGAAAGCCGAATCTGGCGAAAAATCTGGCCTTGCTGCCTCCATAGCGATGTTCAGCATTGAGCAAATACTCTGTAATCTTTTCTCGTTCAACCTTAACCCAGCTGGCATTTGGAAGTTTCATTTATTGAACGAGGTTGCCTATTTGGCGTTCCACTGAGCGAGGGTTTTCGATTCGCTTAGATGCGTTGAGGATTTTCATAGCCACGACATTTCCGCTTCGGCGTGTTTCGACAGCTTGAAGTTCAGTTGGCTTTTTCGGTCAAAGCTATTTTGTCTCGCACCTCCTTACCATGCTGGAACCCGAACTTAAAGCCGGACCAGTCTTTGAGGGTATTAACCTCAATGCCAGTATCCTTACAATGAAGTTGAGACGACACGGAAAAACTAAAAGGCGTCCGAGTTGGACGCCTTTTCTATTGAACTTAATGGTGCACCCGGCATGATTCGAACATGCGACCCCCTGATTCGTAGTCAGGTACTCTATCCAACTGAGCTACGGGTGCC
>JANMVC010000691.1:0-4411 GCA_031392315.1 Pyrinomonadaceae bacterium
AGCCAGGTAGTTTGGCCCAACAGCTTCGTGGCACAGACAGGATCCTCCTGACGCAAGCGCGCGTAGAACGGATACGGGTTTGCTCTGAAGCTGGGGCGGGCGAGGTCGGCAATTTTGACAAGCATAGGGGTCGGCCTAAGACGTGCCCACGTGGGAACCATGCCAGGCGACGACCTGCCAACGGCCCTTGCGTCGGACATATACTTTCGTGAAGCGCCAGTCGTCTTCAAATGCCTTGCTCGCGGATTCAAGCTCGCGGGAGAGTTGACCCGTCACGACGGCGGTGTCGCCGTAGACTCGGGTGCGCACGTCGGAGGTTTGGTAACGCCTAAACTTCATTTTGCCGGAACGGATGATTGCCAGCGCCTCACTTTTATCCATCAACGGCATGTCTGGAACTGTAACGATGAGGTCGTTGGCCCAGATCTGGTCGAGCGCGTCGGCGTCGCCGCGCAAGTGTGCTTTGTTCCAGACGGATTCGAGGCGTGCGAGTTCCTTGAGGTGGCGTGCTTCGCGCGATTCACGGGCGTGCGCGTGCAGCGAAGCAAATCCAATCAGACAAGCTGCCACGCAGAATCTAACACCGAAACGCATGAGGCTCCTTTTTGATGTGGCACGCGCATCTTGCGCGTGGTTTTAACCGCTTTTCGCGAGCGGTCTACTCGTTACCACGACCGACCCACTTCCAGTTCTTAAGCCCAGCCTTCACCGGATTCTCCAAGACGTAGTTTACAGAATGAGCGAAGTCATCTGCGTCACGTATTAGGTGGTCATAACACTCCGTCTGCCAGAAGTCGCCAGAGCGCTTAAGGATCTTGTTGGCTTCCTTCGCGGAAAAAGACTTCCACGAGTGAAGGATGTCAGACAACTCGTACGGATGAAATGGCTGGATGACAACGTGAGCATGATTTGGCATCACGCACCACGCTGCAAGTTTATAGCGTTCCAAGTTAAAGTATGAGAACGCTGTCGCAACGATCGTTGCCACCCGACTGTTATTCATAAAACACGACCCATGGCCGGCATCAAGGTAACTTTCTACTTTCTCTGAATATAAGTAAGCGAGTCGCTCTTCTTCGTGCTTGCTCACCGGTCTATTCATCTGCTCTGCAGTTCTGATGATGTTCTTTCGCTCCAAGAGCCAAGATTTAAGAACGCTCTGGGGTAATGAATCCCAGAGGCGCAAGGTGACGGCATACCATGCGTTCTCGGCAGTCCAATGGGGGAGGTACGCTCCACGGCGTTTGCTGATCGCTAATTCGGACGACGAGTGCATTTGTGGCGACACCCTTTGGAGTGTTGCTGATTGTGATCCACGGGCGGGACGCCCGTGCCACGTCGAGCACGTGACTTGTGCCACTAGGTATACATGTCGATTACGCGCGCAATGGCGCGGCGGCAAACGGCGCAGAAATAGTTCGTGCGCGAAAACATGATGCAGTCCACCTCCGGCCGGTAGTATCCCTTCGCCTCATACATGGCGCCTTCGAAAGCTCCCACCCGTCCCCAGTATTTCTCCTGTCGAAACGCTTTCTGCTCCATCGCCAGGTTTTCGCGGAAGAGCGCTTCCATCTCGCTTTCCGGACGATTGTCTTTCCGAATCTGGGTGCGCCGCTTTTGATAAGCGCGCGAAGCGTTCTCGTAAGCTTCCTTGCTCCAGGGCGTAGCTAGCGGCGTGTCAGGCAGGACGAGATCTTTCCACTTAAGCTTGTCGGGGTCGCGCAAAGCGGTGACGTTTTCCTCCCATGGTTCATTTCGTTCGGCTGACGCGGCGTAGGCGACGGGCGAGGTGTAATACTCGTCGGCCAGCCCGGCGAAGTGATGCCCAAACTCATGAACGAAAACGTAATCCGCAAAGCCGTTGTCGGCAGCGACAGTGCTGTACAGATTAAAAATTCCGCCGCCACCGTACGTGCGATTGTTCGCCAGCACCTCGATAAATTCATACGGCGCGAAAGCGGCAGTCTCGCGCATCGCACGATTGTCGAAGGTCAGCACGTAACGCTCCGATCCGAAGGCGTCGTAAGTTGCGCCCAGCGGGGAGTCGCGATAGACGCCGGTTGAAGGACGCGAGATGCCGCTCTCGAGCGCGGGCGGGCAAAGAGCCCAAACATTGAAATCGCCTTGACGCTCTTTGAAAGGCGACGTCGAGAACAACACTTTGGTGAGACGACGCGCGTCAGCTTCAAACTTCTTTGCTTCACGCGCTGTGTAGCCGTCGCCAAGGATCAGGAAATCGACCTTCGTCGCCGGGTCGCCCATTTTCTGAATCGAAATTAACGGTGCCGGTGCACGCGATTTCGCACGATCGATAAAAATGTCTTTCGGGTCGATTGACGTCTTCCAGATGTCGTCCCAGCCGTTTTTCGCGTCGCGCTTCTTCAGAACGATTTCTACTGGCGCGTCGGGAGCAGGGAAGCGGAGCGACTCGCTGAAGGTGCGCAACATCTGTGCGGCTTCGTCAGTCGTCTCCCATTCGCCGTAGATCGAGGCGAAGCCGCGCGAGTAAAGCACCCGCTTCGTTTTTTGGTCGCGCACCTCGAAGAGATACTTGCCGAGATTGGAAGCGTCGATATTTTTCGTTAGGTTGCCGGGCCACGGAAGCGGCTCCAGCACTACGCGATCGACGCTGAAGAATTCACGCTTGGCATCGCCGGTGTGGTAGTAGTCGAGCCGCATGGTGCGCGGCGCAGCTTTCACTTGAGCCGCGAGCGCGACGGTGAAAGCCAAAAGGATGAACAGGGAAACAAGGTTGGTTTTCATGTCGGGGATTGTAACCCTCAACACGCCTGGTTTGGGAGTTTGTCGGAGAGCTATGCGCAGCGGGCGTCTGTTCTCACTCGTCATGCTATACTCCAGCGTTAGTTTCAGCCCTCGATTGCCGCGCGAATTCCTGCGGTTGCAACGTGCCCGGAGAGTGAGTAATAACTAAAAGTGAGTAGTGTCTTAGAGATTATCCCGCTCGGGGGTATTGGCGAGTTTGGGATGAATTGCATGGCCGTGCGCTATGGCGACGAGATGCTGATTCTCGACGCCGGCATGGGCTTTCCCGAAGAGACGGCCTACGGCGTGGACGTTTGCGTTCCGAATTTTGATTTTCTGGAAGAGTATCGCGACCACATCACCGCGATAGTTCTTACCCACGGCCACGAAGACCACCTCGGTGCGCTCCCCTACCTGCTCAAGAAATTTAACGTTCCGGTCTACTGTTCCCATTTCACTGCGGGACTCGCGGAGAGCAAACTCGATGAGCACAACTTGCTCGACGACACTTTGCTGCATCGTGTGGAACCTCGCGACGAAGTCGAGATTGGCGTCTTCAATGTCGAGTTCATACGCGTCTCGCATTCATTGATCGATTGCTTCTCGCTGGCCATCAAAACTCCGGTTGGCACAATCATTCACACTGGCGATTACAAAGTGGATGAGACGCCGGTGATTGGCGAGCCGATTGACTTGCGCTCCTTCCGTCGCCTGGGCCAGGAAGGCGTGTTGGCTTTGCTTTCGGATTCCACGAACGCCACCGTGCCCGGACGCACGCCATCGGAACGGGCGGTGATTCCCGCCTTCGAGGAAATTTTTGGTGAAGCGAAAGGGCGAATCATCGTGGCAGCATTTGCTTCGTCGATTCACCGGCTTCAGATCGTTTTCGACATCTCCCAGCAGTTTAATCGCAAAGTTTGCGTGCTGGGTCGTTCGATGCTGAAGAATGTTGAGATCGCCGACCGGCTTGGTTACCTCGATATTCCTGACGGCTTGCTGGTTCACCTTAACGAAGCGAAGCAGATGAAGGACCATCGGGTGGTGTTTCTGGTAACTGGATCGCAAGGCGAATCGCGCGCCGCGCTGTCGCAGATGGCCAGCCAAAGTTATAAAGGACTGATGATTGACGAGGGTGACACCGTGGTGCTTTCGGCGCGGATCATTCCCGGCAATGAGCGCTTGATCTCGCGAATGATTGGGATGATCTACAAGCGCGGGGCCAACATCATTGAAGAGAAGCGCCGGCTGGTTCACGTGAGCGGACATGCATCGCAGGAAGATATTCGGATCATGACCGAAGCGGTGCGGCCGAAGTTTGTGGTGCCGATACATGGGGAGTATCGGATGCTGTTTCGCCATAAGGAGTTTGTGAAGAACCATCTCGGATACGCCGAAGAAAATATCATTCTTATCGAAAACGGCGATGTCCTCGAGCTTGATGGCGAACGCGCAGTGGTGGTCGGCAAACGAGAGATCGGCAAGACCTTTATCGCCGACAGCGGCTTTGAAGAAATTGAAAGTTCGACGATACGCGAGCGCCGCAAGATTGCTTCGGAAGGCATGCTGACGGTCGTGGTAACGATTAACGAGCAAACGGGCGAACTGCAAAGCCCGCCCGAAATCGTTGAGCAAGGCGTGCGTGGTTTTG
>JANMVC010000049.1:0-6946 GCA_031392315.1 Pyrinomonadaceae bacterium
TCGTTCAATCAGGAAGCCTTCTTCGATGGCGGCGTGCTCGAACTCAAGGTCGGCGCGCCTTTCGCCAACGGCGACGCGACGCCGTTTCCGAGCAACGTCAATGTCTTTGACCTGGGCAACTTCACGATTGAAGGCGCCTACAACGCTCCGCTTGACGGAACGTTGGAAGCGACCGTGAAGGGTTCACCATTGCAAGGCCGGCTCGGCTACACGGGCGCTAAGAGCTTGCACCACACTCGGATTTCCTTGAACGACTTCGCTCCGGGCGCTACCTACAATCCCGACAGCCTGCCGGTCTATATCCGCTTCCGCAATACGTCGGACGTGGCTTCGGCGAATGGCGTCGATCAAGGTTGGTACATCGACAACGTGGCCATCAACAATCTGGACTGCCGCGTTAACGTGGCAGGAGCATCGAGCGGCGCCACGGCCACCGCTTCTTCGACATTCACTGATCGCAATTACACACCCGCCGGCGCCATCGACGGCGATCGCGCGGGCGCGAGTTGGGAATCGGGCGGTGGTTGGAACGACGCGACGCGCGGCGCCTGGCCGGATGATTGGACCGTGACCTTCAACGGTGCGCAGACGATCAGCGAAGTGCGCCTCTACACCTTGCAGAACAACTTCCGCAATCCAGTGGAGCCGACGGCGACTACACCGGCCGACCTCTACGGTATCTCGGATTTCGAAGTGCAAACCTGTAACGGCGCGACTTGTACGACTGTCGCCACCGTCACCGGCAACGACAAGGCGATGCGCGTGATCACTTTCGCTCCGACTAGCGCGACGGGCGTGCGCATCAAGATCAACAACGGCCGGGTTTATTACTCGCGCCTGGTTGAAGTGGAAGCCTTCGGCTGTTCGGCGCAGTAGTCGCAAGAACAGCGTTGCACCAACACAGCACCCGGCGGTCAAGCGATCGCCGGGTGCTGCTATTAGATCGTCCGACAAACTTCAGTTTGTCGCCGCTGAGCGAGGAAGCAAACTGAAGGAAGCTCTGATCAAGTCAGATTTCTGAGTACCGCAAAGCGGTAGTGGCCCACAGCCCAGGGTTGGCCGCTGCGGGCTACCCTGGGAAACGGTGTTGCGAAAGATAGAACCCCAACGGGGTTATGTCGGGTTGGCAACTCGGCATTAGGCCAGAAAAACTGTCATAACCCCGTTGGGGTTGGAACGTTCCATAACTTCTGGTCCCAGGGTAGCCGCGAAGCGCGCCAACCCTGGGCTAAGTTACATAACCGCTTCGCGGTACAAATCCACGAGCTGACTTATTCAGAGCTTCCTGAAGCTTGTCGGACAAAACTTTCTCGGACATCAAGCTGCCTCGCCGAACGAGCGCTGGAGTATATTGGTCCCGGGCCGTTAGAGACTGTCTGATCGAAGGGCAACACTCTGAGCCAATCTGTAGCACATCGTCTAGACCGGGGAATCTTCGTCGCTTTGCTGACGCTGATCGCGTTGAGCGCGGTGCCTTACGGAACCGTCGAGCCTTGGTGGCAGGCGCTGTTCGAGTTGGCCGTCTTCGTCCTCGCAGCATTGTGGCTGATCGAGAGTTTTCTCAAGGGCTCTTACGACTGGTCCACCTACCGCATTCTCCTGCCGCTTGTCGTGTTCGCTATCTTCGGTCTAATTCAAACCATACCTTTGGGAGTGGATAGCGATCTGTCGCAGAAGGCGGGCGCAACTGTGTGGCGTACTTTGAGCGCGGACCCACACGGCACTCGGCTCTGGGTAGCTCGAATGCTTGCGCTGGTTTTCGTGGCGGCGCTGCTGCTGCGTTACACGTCAAATTCACGCCGTTTGCGCCAGCTCATCTATTTGGTCATCGGGATTGCGGTGGCGAGTGCGCTCTTTGGTCTGGCGCGCAAGATGATGCAACACGAGGCTGGCTTTCTTCTGCCTCATCTCATGCCTGGATTTGGCTACGGGCAATTTATCAACAACAACCATTTCGCCTTCCTGATGGAGATAGCACTGGGCTTGTTGCTGGGATTGGTGGTTGCCGGAGGCGTGCGTCGCGAGCGGCTGCTCATCTGTTTGGGAATAATGTTGCTGCTGGGAATGTCGCTTGTGATCTCAAACTCGCGCGGCGGTATTTTGAGCATGCTTTGTCAGGTGATCTTCGTCGGCGTCTTGTTTCCCACTCTCCGTGCTATTCCAGAGACTTCGAGCAAATGGATCCGGCGAGCGAGAAACTCGGCAGTGGTTCGGTTACTCCTCGTGGCTTGTTTAGTAGCCACTGTCGGCATCGGGATCGTCGTGGTGGGTGGTGATTCGCTTTTGGGTCGGCTCGAAGTAATGCCGGGTGAAGTTGCGTCGCGCGAAGGGGGCTCGCGTTGGGGCGATCGAAGAATCGATATCTGGCGTGCTAGCTGGCCACTCGTGCGAGCGCATCCGTTGGCGGGTGTGGGAATGGGCGGTTACTGGACGGCCATCACCGCCTATCACGATGCCTCGGGAGAAATGACACCGCAGCGCGCGCATAACGACTATCTCGAACTCATCGCGAGCGGCGGCCTGATCGGTGTCGCAATTGCGCTATGGTTCCTGGCGGGATTGATACGGCCAGTGCGGAAGCGGCTGCAGTCAACCGACAAACTTCGGCGCGCCGCCGGCTTCGGAGCCCTGGTTGGCTTTTGTGGTGTGGCAGTCCATAGCCTTCTTGACTTTGGTTTACACACAACCATCAACGCGGCGCTCGCCATCGTCCTCCTGGTCATCGCCACTGCCGACATTGAGCGAGAACCCAACCGACACTCAACTCGCAGGCGATCTCATCGAAAGCCCGAAGATATTTTTCTGGCCATCCCAACCACATCGCCAAACAAGTAGCCCTTTTCCCGAAATAAACTGCTCCCACGCAGCCCAATCCTCGTCTTTTTGAATTGCTAATGCCCCATTGTTGGCCGTATACTAACAACGTTGGCCGCCCGCGCCGGGTTAGTTGTTAGTTAAACGATCCGGCATCCTTGGGTAAGCCAGGCCCCTTCAACTCACATATCTAAACAGCAACAGATCGAGCCCGCTAAGGCTCGTCGTTCCATGCCCCGCATACCTCATGAGGCAAGCCGCCTCTCTCTCTGCCTATCATGTCTGCACGAAGTTTTCTTTCCATATCCCAGCGCTCACTTCAGTCGGTGGCGATCTCGGTCGCTGCGTTGTTTCTTTTCGCCCTGCCGACTCTGGGATGGACCGTGGCAGATTCTTCGGAGCCTGTTTCATTTAGTGTTGGGCCGTCCAACACGATCAGCACTTTTGACGCAGAAGGAAATACTTCTGATTTTTCGGGGACGCGCCGGGAGTGCGCTGCAAACGCGAATGTAAGATGGCTGCCGCACAGCACGGTCAGGATAAGTTACGCGCGCGGAGAATTCACTGCCGATGAAAGAGCTGAGTTTCGCCGCGCCGTCGGTTGGTGGCAACGCGCTTTGTTACAACTGAACCTGGGCATCGTCATGGAGGAGGGCGGCGAAGTGGATCCAGGGATGCAGCCAGCCCAGGGCCAGATAATCGTCAAGCGTGATTACTCAATGGGCCCCGGACATTACGGAAAAATCGTGGCCTCCACTCGCCCTGACAATTATGTGGATCGCGCCTTCATTCTAATCAACGGCTCGCTCCGAAAGCGAAGTGATTTGCGGAAGACAATGCTCCATGAGCTGGGACACGCCTTTGGCTTGAGGGATTGTCCTGATTGTAAGAGTGGCGCCACGGTGATGAATTATTTTGCTCAACTATCGGTGATGGGATTAAACGTCGGCAAGGCCGGCCGCAGAATTTCTGATAAACCCACCGCCTGCGACATTGCCGCCGTCGCGAATGGCTACCGGCAAAGTTTGCCGGCGTCAGCCACAAACCCAACAGCAGCGTGGCAATCTTCTCGAATCTTGATAGCTGATGTGTCTGGACCAGGACGGGCCAAACAGGATGAGAATATTATTTCTCAATATCTAAACCGAAAGGCCGAAACTCTCAGTCCCACTTATTTCCAATCCACGTTTGGACAGAATGGTTATGAGTTATCACCTAGCCCATACTCAAAGCCGCGGCGGGCCCAGCTTCTCCATGCGTTTGCAATTGAACCATTTTTCAACTCGGCCGCGGCGCCGAAACCAAGTGTGTTCAGCTTGAGTTCTTACCGTGAATCCGCGCCGAGCGTTGCGGACGTCAGTTTTACTATTCCTCAGCGTCAAGTTGTCGCCGCCGAAAAGACTGATGCGCCACCAGCCGCCGCAGTTCTCAGCGCCGTCCCCTTGACCGCAACGCCCAATTTGAATTCAGCCGAGCCGCGACCGGAGACAAAGCCGGCGATGGCCGCCAAAGCGGTTCAGGTCAGTCCAAACACGCAGCGCGTTTTGACTGATGCCGAACGTGCCGAGTTTGAGTCGCACATTCCCATGCTGCTCGGAAAAGAAGCCGAGACGATGGGCGAGTTGAATAATTACACTTTCACGCGTGATGTGCGGATTCAAACGATCGACAGCAAGGGGCGCGTGTCCGGGGAATATCGTCGCACTTCCGATCTTGTTTTTGACGACTCAGGACAACGCATCGAGCGCGGCTTGTCGCTATCGAAGTCAACTCTGCAACGTCTCAAGATTAGTCCTGAATATGTGGAAGACTTCTCGGGCGTGCAGTTAAAAGGTTTTGAGTTATCAAAGCGCGAACACTATCGAATCGAACCTTTCATGACGGAGATGGTGGACGGGATCAAAATGCGTGTCTATAGAATGACGCCGCGCAACCTCAACGCCGAGCGCGCCGCGCAGACCAGAGTTTTTTACGGCTACGTTTGGGTCGAGGAGAGCACTGGCCGCATCGTGAAAATTGGCGGCTGCGCACTGCCTGATGGTAGGCAACGATTCCCGCTGTTTGAGACGCAGCGCGCGCTGGTTGATGGTAAGCACGTGTTTCCGCTACACACTATCGCCGATGATTATCTGGTGTTCTCATCACACAAAGTTCATGTCCGAATGCTGATCACTTACTCCAACTACAAAAGATTTGAGAGCCGGGTAAAGATAACCGAAGTCGACGACTAAACTTCTCCCGCCCGCACCCGCCAACGGCCCTTTTCGCTCGCGTCTCAAGAATTTCTCAACCACCTCCGAGTATCCTGCCAACGTCATGGGATGATGCCAGACCCAGCTCCCGAACGGGTGGATCCGAATTAGGCTTTTCAGCGGATTCGCACGCTTTTTGGGGCCAATTTGGCCCTGGGTCGCGTTGACCAGGGTACGGGCCGGGAGTAGGATCAGACTTCATTTCTGACATACCATTTGCGCCAGTGCGACCGGAATTTCCCCCTCCCGGTTGGCCGAATATTTGGAGGCACTCGGATGATTTCAAATCGAAAAAGGGTGGCGCGATCCCTCGTGCCCCTGCTCATTTTTGCGCTGTTGCCGCTTTACCTGTTGGCAAGTTTCGTGACGCGAGACACCAACGCCCAAAACACTCCGCTCGCGGCGGTGCCAATGGTCGGCAGGCTCGAGGTCCATGGAGGGAAGCACATTCGCGTTGATGGCAACGACGCTGAATCCGGTTTCACCATCCTCGACGGACAGACGCTCGACACTTCTGAGTGCACGAGTGCGACGGTCCACCTACTGCCCGTCATGCTTGGTGGCGCCGTAAACGAAATAGGCACAGTCGAAGTGGCGACCAATACCAGGACAGTCATCAACTACAGCGCCGGCAAGGTCAACGTGAATCTAGCCGAAGGTTGCGCCCGAGTGAACATTGCTCGTGAGATAGCCTCGACTATTGCTCTGCCCAATGGATCGATAACGACGGCTACGACGGCGAGAACGCCTGATCGCAAGTGGGCCGAAGTTTGTTTCCCATCTGACGAAAGAAGAGACTTCCGGCCCAACTGCGTGGCGCCAGTTATTTGGGGCACTCTGGGCGGCGCCGCGGTGGTGTCCACTCTGGCCCTCGTCTCGCCATGCAGCCGCGGGCAGGATACGAGTCCAGCTTCGCCTAGTGGTCCGTGCAGGTAAATCGGGTGAAGGTTCAATATGTATTCAAGACCACATGTCCTTCGTTGTAGGGGCATGTGGTTTTTTGTAACGTGACTGCGTTCGCTCGCGATGAGATTAACCAATTCCAAATCAGAGGACAGAAAGGATGCCGCCAGCCACAACGCGCCGCTGGCTTCGCGTTATGTTGTCCTGGCACTTGGACTAACGGCTTGCGCCTGGGGAATCTGGATCTCTGGTCGAGAGGGACTGTCGACACTCGTTACCAGTTATGCGGCGACGACGAACGAACTCGAAACGGCTGACAAGGCCGTTCGCTTGAACCCTTCGAGTACGGAGGCCCACTATCTGCGCGCCAGCTTGCTCTCTGAAAAGGAACAGAGAGCTGAGGCCGTCAGCGCGCTTGAGCACGCGGTCGCGCTCAGGCCGCAGGACTATGTGCTTTGGTTGGAACTAGGCCGCGCGCGCGATGAGGCAGGAGACGTCGCCGGCGCGCTCGTGGCGTTTCGCGAATCGGTGCGCCTCGCTCCTTTCTACGCGTCGCCTCGTTGGCAACTTGGCAACGCCCTCTTGCGTTCGGGTAGCCGCGATGAAGCGTTGGCAGAACTGCAACGCGCCGCGGCCAGCAATCCAAATCTCTTTCCGTCAGCGATCAATCTCGCCTGGACCGTGCTCGATCGAGATCCGCGGGCCGTCGTGCAAGCGTTGCAACCGCAGACACCATCCGCCAATCTGGCCCTGGCAACTTTTCTGGCCGCGCACGACCAACCCGCCGAGGCCATCGCACATTTTCGCGCCGCCGGTGAACTCTCAAGCGACCAACGCCGTGCGTTGCTGAACGAGTTACTGAAGGCGAAAAACTTTGCCGAGGCCCACCTGGTTTGGTCGCTGGGCCGGCCCACAAACGGTTCGACGCTTGTCAACGCAGGATTTGAAGAGCCCATCGCGCTTGATGAGCCCGGATT
>JANMVC010000135.1:0-3300 GCA_031392315.1 Pyrinomonadaceae bacterium
TGGTGCGTTCCAGCGTTTGAGCATCTATCAGGCCGACTGAGCCAGGGGTTTTCTCGACGATTTCTGGTGTAGTTGCCAGATGGCCGCTGGTAATCATCACTGACTCAGCAATCAAAGCCGGCATCAGAATGATTTCCACCGACGCTTTGAAATCAAGGGAGAAATCAATGGCCCTTTCGAGGTTGCTGAACCCTGGATGAGTGACAATTAGAGTTGTCGCAGAAGTGGAGACGCCGTCAAACCGAAACCTGCCCGTTTCATCAGTGACGGTGGTTCGTTCCTCCGTCGTCGTGCCCTGGCGCAGCCTGACAGTGGCACCCTTAATCGCGGCACGATCCTGGTCCACCACTAAGCCGGAGATCGAGACAGCGGGTGATTGAGCGCAGACGCCAAAGGCAAGCGTTAGCAATATGCCAATGGCGGCAACCAAGAAGAGTGACTGATTTTTAGGACCCATGTGTTCGGTTTTCTTTTTTTTAATTTGAAAATGATTTTCAATTTCGCCCTCACTCTAGTGGCTTTAGAGCAGCCTTGTCAAGTTTCAGAAAAAGTGATTTTCAGAAAAATGAATCGGGCGGGAAGTTTAAGCCTTAGGCAGACTGGTCATGGCATATCAGTTCCGCAGCCAGAAGCGGAATGGTGAGTTCGTGATGGCCGGTGATTGAGAAGCCACGTCCCGCACCGCCGTCGTTGGGCCGACGCACGACGTTGGTGAGCGGGCGATAGGATTGGATGAAATCGAAATTTGCAGTTGTTATGTCGGTCAACTCGTGACCCAGGTTTCGAACCAGCGTTACCGCCTTCAAGAACACCTCTGGCAATGTGACCGCCGAACCAATATTTAAATAGACACCGCCGCCGTCCATGCGCCGTACGAGTTCGGACAGCAACCTAAAATCCGTGTGGGTTGTGGCACCCAGGGCGGCGCCGTCGGCCTGTGGATGAAAATGACCGATGTCCCCGCCGATCGTCAGATGGACGGTAAAGGGCACACGCGCTTTATACGCCGCGCAGAGCAAGGAATAATCAGAATTTTTTGGCTCGAGTTTCAGCAGCGCGCGACCGGTAGCTTCGCCGAGTCCGAGTCCTTCGTTTGCGCCTTCGCGCGCAGCCCCGTTCAAAAGTTTCCCGGTTTCATCGGCACCGCCAAAGGCGCCTTCGCCGAGCGTGGCGTCGACGTCTTCCGAGGTGGAGCCGACCATGGCGATTTCGGAATCATGCACCAGCACCGAACCGTTTGCTGCTATCGCTGTCACAAAACCTCGTTGCATCAGATCGATGATCAGAGGCGCGAGGCCGGTCTTGACGACGTGGCCGCCAATTCCCCAGATGATCGGTTTTTGCAACTCGCGAGCGCGACGCATGCGTGCGGCAACTTCCTTAAGGCTCTGAACAGCAAGAATGTTGGGGAGACTGGCGAGGAAGTCTTTGAGTGATGAATCTGATTGAACTGGGCGCGCGAAATCGCCAAGTGAAACTTTGCTGGGACGGGAAGCGAGCGGATAGGTTTTCACCTTGTCCAACGTCAGCGGTCGGAGATGTTCGTCGTAGATTGACATGAAGGGACAGCTCGTCCGATTCAGGAAAGATACTTGTGATTAGTTATGCCTTTCGGGCGAAAGTATATCACGCGATCTTCTTGTTTTCCCGACGCGCATTGCCGTTGCCGTTTTTCGCAAGATGTCCATTGAGCAAGGGACGCAGGGCCTGGCCCGTGTGAGAGCGACGGGAACGAGCTACTTCTTCCGGCGTGCCTGCGACGACCAATCGTCCACCGTGTTCACCGCCTGCTGGTCCAAGATCAATGATGTAGTCGGCAGACTTGATGACATCAAGATTATGCTCGATGACGATGATCGTGTTCCCCAATGTGACGAGCCGCTGCAGGACATCGAGCAGCTTCTGGACATCGGCAAAATGAAGTCCGGTGGTGGGCTCATCGAGCAGGTAAACAGTCCGACCGGTGGCGCGCTTTGATAACTCCTTCGCGAGCTTGATGCGCTGGGCTTCGCCGCCTGAGAGCGTGGTAGCCGATTGACCAAGTTTCAGGTACCCCAGACCTACATCGAGAATCGTTTGGAGTTTTTGCTGAATCTGCGGAACGTTCTCCAGCAGCGGCAACGCCTCTTCAACTGTCGTGTCGAGCAACTCTGCAATCGACTTCCCTTTGTACCTGACGGCAAGCGTTTCGCGGTTGTAACGCGCGCCGCGACACACGTCGCAGAGGACATAAACATCGGGCAGGAAGTTCATTTCGATGCGCTTCATGCCGTCGCCCTCGCAGCCTTCACAACGTCCGCCCTTCACATTGAAGGAGAAACGACCCGGCTTGTATCCGCGCTCGCGAGATTCCGGAAGCATGGCGTAGAGCTCGCGAATGGGCGTGAACAATCCGGTATACGTCGCGGGGTTGGAACGCGGCGTACGGCCAATCGGCGACTGGTCTATCTCGATGACCTTGTCGACGTGCTCCAGTCCATTGACGGAAGTACAGGCGCCAGGTTCAACCAGCGACCCATAGAGATGACGCGCCAGCGCTGGATAAAGAATGTCGCCAATGAGCGTGGACTTACCGGAACCCGAGACTCCGGTGATAACGGTCAATAGGCCGAGCGGAAAAGAGACATCGATGCTTTTCAGATTGTTTGCCTGTGCTCCGTTGACCGTCAGATATTTTCCGTTTGCCAAACGCCTTTCGGTAGGCACTTCGATCCTTTTGATCCCGCTGATGTAGAGTCCGGTGATCGAGTTTGGATTATTAGCCACGTCCTCCGGAGTTCCGCTGGCCACCATTTCGCCGCCATGAGCACCCGCGCCTGGTCCAAGATCGACTACATAATCGGCGCGTCGAATAGTCTCCTCGTCGTGTTCGACGACCAGCACGGTGTTGCCCAGGTCGCGTAGCGCCGTCAAGGTGTCGAGCAGCTTTTGATTGTCGCGCGGATGAAGTCCGATCGAAGGTTCGTCGAGGACGTAAAGGACGCCGCGCAACTGCGATCCAATTTGTGTCGCGAGACGAATGCGTTGTCCTTCTCCGCCCGACAGCGTTGCCGACGAGCGGTCCAGCGTCAGGTATCCCAGCCCCACGCTATTGAGAAAACGCAACCGGTCTTTGATCTCCTTAAGTATCTGTCCGGCGATCTGCTCCTCGCGTCTGTTCAAGCTAATTTCATCAAACGCAGAAACGGCGTTTTCGATCGGCAACGCGGTATAGTCCGCAATTCCTCTGCCGCCCAGGCGAACAGTGAGTGAGTCAGACCGCAAACGTTTTCCTTTGCACTCCGGACAGCGAGTGGGGGA
>JANMVC010000292.1:0-7664 GCA_031392315.1 Pyrinomonadaceae bacterium
GTGTGGATGTGTCAGTCGGCCCCCGGCTGGTGCACACGCCTGTAAAAAACAAACCGGTTTTTTATCCGCCCGCCGGCCCCGGCCGTCGCCCGACTGGCTCTCGTAGCGGGCAATAAACTGCGGATCCCTCTTTCGCAAATCTTCGTCATCGACCCGTCCGCTGCGCGTCATCAGCGCGTAAGCCAATTCTATCGGGCTCAAGTGCATATAGTCGCGCGAGTTTTCAAACCAGCGCATGCTGTCGTAAGCCGCAGCTTGATATTCCTCGATCACTGGTTTGCGAGTTAACTCAAACCTGGCGAGCGCGTCGTTGACCTGCGCGGTGGTTTCAAAGCACTGATGAAGCGAAATCGCATCTTCCAGCGCGAGCTTGGTTCCTGAGCCAATGGAAAAGTGGGCGGTGTGTAGCGCGTCGCCGAGCATCACCAGATTCTCAAATCGCCACTTCTCGTTTTTCACCAGGAGGAAATTAATCCAGTTTGATTTGTTGGACAGCAGAGCTTCGCCGGCCAGATCTGCTTCAAACACTCGCTCAAGATATTCGCGCGTTTGCTGTTCGTCCCTTGACGAAAAGCCGGCAGCGTCCCACGTCTGCTGATCGCATTCGATAATGAACGTGCTGGTGGTTTTGTTGAACTTGTAAGAGTGGGCGGCGAAAACGCCGGCTTCGTTCTCGCGAAACGTCAACGTCAGGCCGTGGAAGAGTCGATTCGTGCCGTACCAGATGTAACGATTCGGACGCACATCCTGGTTGGGCTTGAAGCGTGCGGCATACTCTCTTCTGACGGTGCTGTTAACGCCGTCAGCCGCAACCAGGAGATCGCTTGTCTGGCGCAACGATGCAATATCGACAACCTCCGTGTGAAAAAGTAACTCCACGCCCAGCGCCTCGCAACGCCGCTGGAGAATCTTTAACAACTGCAGCCGGGCGATGCCGGAAAAGCTGTTGCCGTGAATCGAGATCTTTTCGTCGTGATGCACGACATCGACGTTGTCCCACGCCTCGAAGTTCCTGGTGATCTCCGCATGCGACTCCGCATCGGCAGCGCGCAGGTTCGTGAGCGTCTTTCCCGAAAACACGACGCCCCAGCCAAACGTGTCGTCGGGTCCGTTGCGCTCGTAAACTGTAATTTGGTGCGCGGCGTTAGACTTCTTCATCAGGATTGCGAAGTACAATCCTGCGGGACCGCCGCCAATGATGTTGATTTTCATTCGAGCTCTGATCAGTACCCTTCTTGCTTAGGATCAAAGCCGTAAGCGCTAATCACATCCTCGCGTGAAAGAACACGCGCAATAAACCTTTTCCGAACCTCTTCGGCGCTTGCGTTAGGAAACTGATGGATGATGTCAGACAGAACCAGCTGCCGTGCTGCATCAGTCAATTCGAAAGCAAACGCCAGGCGCTTCCATCCGGGAAGATTGCGCATCAGCTCAAAGTGCATCTGTTGAGCTGCGGCTGTCGTATCTGAGGACAAGGGTTTCATATTGGCAACTCGTTGAGCGGATCCGCTGACCTGGACAGACAGGAATGTCCGTCCTACTACTCCTTCAATAGCTGGCTGGCGATGATCAGTTTTTGAATCTCGGAAGTTCCTTCGTAGATTCTCAGCGCGCGCACGTCGCGATAAAGCCGCTCGACAATGCTGCCGCGCAACAGTCCGGCGCCGCCGTGAATCTGGACTGCCTGATCAACGATGCGACAGGCGGCTTCGGTCGCAAATAGTTTCGCTTCGCTGGCCTCACGTGTGACGCGAGCTGCGCCCGTGTCTTTCAAATGCGCGGCGCGATAAACCAATAGCCGCGCGGCGTCGAGTTCGGTAACCATGTCTGCGAGCTTTTCCTGAATTAACTGATGTTCGCTCAAAAGCCGGCCGAACTGTTTACGGCTACCGGCATAACGCACAGATTCATCGAGCGCGCGTCGTGCCATGCCGCAGGCGGCGGCGCCGACACTAGCGCGAAACGTGTCCATCGTCCGCATCGCCAGCAGAAAACCATCGCCTTCCGCGCCCACCATGTTTTCCGCCGGCACGCGGCAGCCTTTGAACTCCAGCTCGCCAATCGGATGCGCCGCGATCATGGCTGTGCGTTCGACCACGCTGAACCCAGGCATTTTGGCGCCCACTATGAAAGCGGACAACGACGCGCGGCCATTGGCGTCAGCGCCCGTGCGAGCAAACACGGTATAGAAATCAGCCACGCCCGCGTTTGAAATGAAACGTTTGCTGCCGTCGATCACATACGCGTCGCCGTCGCGTTGGGCGGTAGTCTTGATCGCAGCGACGTCGGAGCCAGCGTCGGCCTCTGTCAACGCAAACGCAGCGATGGCTTTTCCTTCCGTCGCCCGCGTGAGCCAGAAATCGCGCACATGCTCGGGCGCAGCCAGGCTGATGGCGTAGGTGCCCAAGCCCTGCATCACGAAGGCGAGATCGGCCAGCGGTGAAGAATAGGAAAGCGCTTCGCGAATTAGGCAAAGCGCGCGCACGTCCAGTTTCTTTCCCGGCGCCGCCACCGCATAGTTGAGTACCCGCGCCTCAGCGAGAGCGGTAACGAAATCGCGGAGCTGAGCGTCGGTGTCGCGTTCCTCGGCAGCGCGCGGCTCAATCTCCTGCGTCACGAACGACTGGATGTCAGCCGCGACTGTGCGGTGCTCGGGTGTGAAAAAGGGAAGTTGTTCGATAAATTTATCCATAGAGTTCTATATCTACCCACCAAGAGCGAGCGTAGCCTTAGCGAGGAAAACTCTCATGATCCAAATTGTAGACTTATTTGGGTTGAATTGAATTCCCGCTATAGTTCCGCGCATCGCTCCTGACTTCTGATCCAGGTTCGAGTAGTCCGTTTTTGTCTCCAGCGTGGCGTATTGGAACATGTAGATGTAAGTACCCGCAGCATTGCTCGAAACCAAGGACAACTCGTTGCCCTCAGCCTTAACGCAAATGGAATTGAACGAACGACAAGTCGAGACTAATGAAGTGTGGGGCGTCATCACTTCTTTGCCTACGAAGTCGTTCAGTGCGGATTGCAGCTCCTCATAAGTCATCTTTCCTTCTGCAACCTTTGCTGCCGAAGCAAACATAAACATATAGCGAAGTTTCGCAAGAGAGTGCTCATTATCGTCTTGCCTTACTTCTTTAAGGTACTTTCCTGCAGAATCGGCAGCCTTCACCCAGTTTTCATCGGCCAACGCCTGAAGCAACGGTTCCCACTGCTTCGTAGAAAGGGCCGGCGCGGACTCTGGAGCTTGCGCAAACACGTTTGCCGTGCCGAGGAGAAGCGTCAACATTATCGCGCGCAGTTTCATGGCTTTGCCTTTGACGGAACTTAATTGAATTTCGGTTTCCGTTTCGCTACAAACGCTTCATACGCCTCGCGGTAATCCGGATGTTGCATGCAGATAGCCTGAGCTTGCGCTTCGCATTCAAGTGCCGCGGTCAGATTCATGTCCAATTCGCGATTGAGCATTTCCTTGGTCTTCGCCAGCGCGAACGCCGGGCCGGCAGCCAGTCGTTCGGCGAACTCACGCGTAGTTTCCGCCAACTGATCACTTGGCACCACGCGATTATACAGTCCAATCGTTTCGGCCTCTGCCGCTGAGATGAAATCGCCGGTGTAAAGCAATTCGGTGGCTTTCGCCAAACCGACCACTCGCGGCAGCAGATAAGCCGCGCCCATGTCAGCGCCAGATAGTCCGACCTTCACAAACAGGAAAGCGATCTTGGCCTGGTCGCTGGCGATGCGGATGTCTGAAGCGAGGGCAATGCACGCACCCGCGCCGGCGGTCGTGCCATTGAGGCTGGCAATGACTGGCTTCGGGAGGGCGCGAATGTTGGCGATGAGTTCGCAAGTCATGCGGGTAAACTCCAACAGGCCCTCCATGTCACGACTGAAGAGCTCGCCAATGATGTCGTGCACGTCGCCGCCTGAACAGAAGGCCCGTCCAGCGCCGGTGATGACCACGGCGCGAACGTCTGTTTCATCTTTGAGCGCCGCGAAAGTGTCCGTCAGCTCGCGATAAACTTCGAACGTCAACGCGTTCAACCGCTCGGGCCGGTTGAGCGTGATCGTGACCACGCCCTCGGAATTTTCAAAAAGGAAGCTTTTTGGGTTAATCATCGAACGATAGCGAACCTATTGATCGAGCACAGCGACAGCCTCAATCTCAACCTTGGCGTCGTCTTCAAGCAGACTCTTCACTTCCACCAATACCATCGCCGGGAAGTGACGGCCCATGCGCCCGCGATAACTTTCGCCCACCGCTTTCATGTTGAGCGTGTATTCCGTCTTGTCAATTACATAAATCACCAGCCGGGCAATTTGGTCCGCCTCGCCACCAGCTTCGTTGACTACCGCCACCACATTCGCGAGGGCCTGATCGAATTGGTCCACGAAGTTGTCACTGACAATAGTCTGCTGTGCATCCCAACCAATCTGGCCGGCGATAAACAGCAGCTTGCAGGAAGCGTCTGCCAACACGCCGTGCGAAAAGCCTTTTGGAGTAGCCAGTGATGCGGGATTGATTAGCTTGAAGGCCATAGAAATATGCGTTGAAAGTGAATTAGCAAGTTATTAGATTCCGGCGTGCGGGGCAAGGTCAAATGTAACGCAAACTGTTAGTTTGCGTTTGACCGTGGTTCATGAAGTTTCGCTATTGAATCTTCGGTGACGCAAACTAACAGTTTGCGTTACAAGAAGAAAAGGCCGCCTAGTAAAAGGCGGCCTCAAGAATTTCAGATTGAGCAAACTGGCTTACAGCACTTTATCGAGGCGCGAAGCGAGTTGGTTGGCGAGGTTGCCGCTGGGATCGAGTCCGCCAATCGGCTCGCTCGCATTTCCCTGCTTATCGATTATCACTATCGATGGCAATTGATCGACGCCAAACTTCTTCGAGGCGGCGCCATCCGGATCGCGGAGCACTGTGACCCTAAGCCCATACTTTTGAGCGAAGCTGCGCAGTTGTTCGTTGGAGGCAAAATTCTTCGACTTCGGGTCTTCCGATTCCGTGCTCACCCAGTAAACCACCACACCGCGATCGCTGTATTCGTCGGCAAGTTTCCTGATGCCCTGCAACTGGTTCTTCGACAGCGGGAGCCAGGAAGCGCCGAAAGCGAGTACGACCACCTCGCCGCGCAGGCTTTCAGATGTAATTGTTTGGCCATCGGTCGAGCCCAGGGAAAACTCAACGGGGCCACCATCGCGGTTTTGGGCCAGCACCAGCGACGACCCCAACACCAACATCATAAACAGGGCCAAGAGGGAATTTCTTTTTCGCATTTACTCTCCTTAGCCCGCGCCTGTGCGTCGGGCAGTGCATTAGATGAAGGGGGCACTGTTTTAGTTGGACTGCGACTACCTACCTCGGATCGATCTACTTTTGCTCCGGAAACGCGCTTTCTGGCGGCGAAACGCCAAAAACATCTTCGTGCAAAACGCGGTAATCATCCCACGTGTCCATGTCTCGCGCAATATAATTCGACTTGACAGCCAGCCGCCGCACACGGTCCGGCTGCTTGTGGAAGAGCGACTTCAGCCCGTTTAGCGGGTCGACGTTCATGAGTTCGTGGCGAAAGCTTAGGTCGACCATCACCGGATGGCCGCCGCGATTCTTAAAAGTTGGGACTACTAACTGCGCGCCTTGCTGCCATTCGTTGATTAGCTGGGCGACGACTTCAGGCGGGACTGCGGGATGGTCCGCGGGCGTGATCAACACAGCTTTTGTTTGGCCGGGGAGTTGGCCCACACCGCACGCGATTGAATCGCTCATCTTGCTGCCTGGATCTGGATTGATCGCAATCGTCACCCGCGCAATCTGCAAATGCTCCTGGAGTTCGTCGGCGCTTGGGCCCTGCCCGATAACGACGACGACAGTTTCCGCGCCGCCGCCGCGCAAGTTGTCGATGCAGGACTCGATGACAGTGGTCTTGCCGAAGGGAAGCAGCGGCTTGAATGCGCCCATGCGTTGGGATTGTCCGGCGGCGAGGACAATGGCGGCGACACCTTCCATGGCAGGAAGATTAACCACAAAGACACGAAGGCACAAAGATGCAGCGATATGGCTTGATGAATGGCTGCCCTCTTAGTGGCTTGGTGTCTTTGTGGTTAACTTCAGGTTTGGAGGTCGTTCAAGGCACGAAGCGTGTATTCGCGCGCCATCTGCTTCCGCCAGTTCATGACGAAGTCAGTGTTATCGAGCGGGCGAGCTTTGATGTAAGCAGCTTCGGCGGCAGCGCTGATGTGATCGCTGTCGAGGGGTTGGCCGATGAGGGCCTTTCCGGCTTCAGGGATTTCCATCGGTGAAGGGGCAATGCCTCCGAGCACCAACTTTGCGTTCGTAACCGAACCAACTCCGTCCAATTGAACGTACGCAGCAACACCCAACACCGGAAAATCAAAGGCGCCGCGACGGCGTAGTTTTTGATACGAAGCGCGCCAACCGTTCAGCGGCGGCAGATGAATATCAACCAGGAGCTCGTCAGGTCGCTTGTGCAGGTAGTCGATGCCGTCATCGTTATAGAATCCAGCAGCATCGATCATCCGTTCGCCGAGTGTTGACGCCAGGCGAAACTTCGCGCCAATCGCCACCATCACCGGCACTAAGTCTGACGACTGCACGGCCCAGCATTTTGAACTGCCCGGGGCGACCCAACAGACGTCGCCGTCTTTCTTCAAACAGAAGTTGATGCCTTTGCGCCATTCGTAATTCTGATCGTAGTAGTTGCAACGCGTGTCGAGTAGCAGATTGCCGCCGATGGTGCCCATGTTGCGCAGGATTGGCGTAGAGATCGTGCGCGCGGCGTGGGCGATGACGGGATAGTCGCGATTGATGAGCGGATGCTCGACTATGTCAGTAAGCGTAACCGAAGCTCCGATGCGAATTCCTGACTTGCCATCGCCGGTGATTTGATTTAACTCCGGCACGCGCATGACGGAGATCACAGTCTTCGGCGTCTGCTGCCGCCGCTTCATGTTGGGATAGAGATCAGTGCCGCCAGCGACAAACTGTCCTTCCGGCCCGGAGCCGGCCATGATCTTCACCGCCTCCACGATTTCTCGCGGCGCGCGGTAGTCAAATTTGGGAAGTCGCATCATATGGCTTGCAGGTGTCGTTTTTTACTTCGTCCATGCCTCCGCTGACAAACACGCCACTTGTTACGATTGACGTTCCAGTGGCCGACGGCGAAACTTCGGTAGAGCCCAACGCGGATCGAAAGCCGTCCATATCGTTTGTGGTTCCTGAAACCCCTTGAACGTGAGTGTTCTCGCCCGGAACTTGAGATGGTCGTGCCTCTCTGCTCCTTCATCGCTTATTTGGCTTCTTGCGAAGTCGCTTAGTCTTATCGATCCAGAGTTCTCTGTGCTTTCAACACGCTTTGTGTAGTTAACCATGATCCCAAACATGTCGTCGCCGATGATTCTCGCAGGCCCCACATGAATTCCGGCCCTGATTCTAATTCGATCGTCCCCGGTCTCCTCTTTTAGACCCAAAGTAAAGTCGAGAGCGTCGAGCACATCGCGGAATACAACCATGAACGAGTCGCCAATGATCTTGATCTCATGATGTTTATATTTCGCCATTAACCTGCGCGCCTGAGCAAAGTGAGTCAAAAGCACTTCGATCCACTTCTCATCATGCAATTGATTCGCAAGCGTGGTCGAGTCAACTA
>JANMVC010000308.1:0-6685 GCA_031392315.1 Pyrinomonadaceae bacterium
ATAAGACCGTCACCGTGATGGAGATTGAGCTAGTTTTCCGCAGAGAGCCGGGCGACACCAGGCCACCGTTTGCCATGCCGCTGCATTTTGGCCCCAGCCCTGATGGTCCTGAATATATCCATCGAGATCCAAAGAAGGTAATCAAGGTAGGCAAGACTGTTGATCTCCGCCTCAGCCCTGAGAATTACGCAAGCCTGAAACGTTACCTTGAACAAACTGGCTATCTCAACGGTATCAAGCGTGTCGAATTGGTAATCAGAGCCGTTGGATTTGAAGACGGAAGTATGCTTCACACTGGCACGTTCTATTTGCAGGATCCATCCCATCCTAACGACCCCACCAAGAAAATTAAGGTGTTTCAGCTGCCCGGTCCTCAAAACCAAAAGATCAGGAGCCCACCGGACCGTAATAATACTGTGACTGGCTTCTCTTTCTTAAAAACGTCTTTTACCTTGCCTAATCTGTCGCTGAGGCCGGATCCGGACTGCCGTGCGCAAGAACCGCCACAAGTACGTAATTGCCAGCCGACCGATTCTGTAAGGTCGAGCAGGATGTTCTCTCGCCTTTCCAAGTGGGACCTAACCAACTTGTGTTTCAGCTCGAACGTTGCGCGCAGCTCGTAGGAGGTCAATGGGCTTATTGTACCCTTGTCGAGGACGTTGAAAGATTTGCCTTCTGCGAAGCCGGGTAGTGGGGTAATGTTGTGGAGCTATGGCGGGAAGGGCGGCGGCGGCAGCAGTGGCGGCGACGGCGATTCGGGAGCGATCATTTGGCTTATCTTCGAGCTGCTTCGTTTTCTGGCCTACCTGACAATCGAATATCCGGCAATCGGTATCCCTCTGGACATCATTGTCATCTGCGCGGTGGTTTATTACTTCTTCGGTCTTGTTAGAAACTGCATCCTGTGTTTGAAAGAAAGTTTCTTGACATGCAAAACCTCAATGGGCGTAGCTTCGAAAGCACCTAAGATTTTTGAATCGTTATCAGAAGCCCTGCTCCCACAAGGCTCCCTCCTGATAATTCAGTTCTAGTCACCCTCAACCCTAATCACGCAGTCTACTGGCGTGCAGCAAGGAGACAAATGAACAGACCAGCCACTCAGTTTTACGTGATAGTGCTAATCGGCGTATCAGTACTCTTCACGACCTGGTTAGCCAGGAGTAGCGCACAGAGTCAAAAGCGAGACCGAGTTGTAGTAAAGAAGCCTTGGCCTCTGGAGCCTGTCAAAATTGTCTCAGTCAAAGTAAAGGACAAAGACATCGAGACTGGCCGCACGTTTGATGAGGATGATGATTGGCTAACGGACTTCACCGTCACTATCGCAAACCACTACAACCAAACCGTCACCGCTCTGACCGTTGCGATGGTATTCCGGAGGGAGCCCGGCGACACGAGACCACCATTCGCCTACGTCCTACATTTTGGGCCTAGCCCAAATATGCGCGAATATAAAGAGCGGGATCCCAAAAAGGTTGTTAAAGTAGGCCAAACTGTTGACCTCCGACTCAGCCCTGAAAATTACCAATCCGTGAAACTCGGACTTGAACAAGCAGGTTACGCAAACAAGGTCAACCGAGTTGAACTGGTAGTCAGAGAGGTTGGATTCGAAGACGGAAGTATGCTCTACGGTGGGATGCTCTACCTACAGGACCCAGCCTATCCTAACGATCCGACAAAGAAAATTCAGGTGCGTCCGCGATCCGGCGCTCAGAATCGAAACAAACCAGAGGTACCTCGGAGGCTGTACCAAACTAGGAGCCCACCAGACCAAGACATCCTGTCCGGCGTGTCTTTGATAAAAGCCTCATTAACCTCATCTAAATCACTGCAATTTTCGTCAGTTTTACCAAGAGCCCAACAAGAACAAACCTGCAAGATGCAAGAGCCGCCCACCCGGCACAATTGTGACATTAGTCTTAACTGTAGCATCAGTCGTGACAGTGTAGACCCTTGGACAATGGGGGCTTGGAACACTGAGACACAATTTGAAATGTGCCAAATGTTCGAAAGCGGTCAATGGCGTGACTGTACATTTTTTAATGCACAGCCAGCCAGATTAATACCCTGCACGATACCCTGCGGCAATGTTGGGGAGACCTGCATGATGGAGGGGGATTGCTGTAATGGGCTGACTTGTAACGGCGGCCTATGTGAAGGATGTCCTGGTGGATGTCCTGTGGGATACTACTGCTTCGACCAGATGTGTCAATACAGCACTCCTATCATCATCGATATTTTAGGTAACGGATTTGATCTTACGGATGTCGGCGGCGGTTTGCGCTTCGATATCAATGGCGACGGGGAAAAGGAGAGTTTGGCGTGGACCTCTCCCAACTCCGACGATGCCTGGCTCGCATTGGACCGCAACGGAAATGGAGTGATCGACAACGGCAAAGAACTCTTTGGGAACTTCACGCTCCAACCGAAACCTTCGGCGGGCGCGGCGAGAAATGGTTTCCTCGCGCTGGCTGAGTATGACAAGCCAGAGAACGGCGGTAACGGCGATGGCAAAATAGATCGGCAGGATACGATCTTCCCGTCCTTGCGTTTGTGGCAAGACACAAACCACAACGGCATCTCGGAGCCTGCCGAGCTGCACACTTTGACGGAACTAGGGCTGGCAACCTTAGACCTGGATTACAAGGAATCGAAACGGACCGATCGATACGGAAATCAGTTCCGCTATCGAGCCAAGGTCAAAGATATACGCGGTGCCCAGGTCGGACGCTGGGCATGGGATGTTTTCCTGGTCAGTGGCCCGTGATTTTGCCTTCGACTTAGTCGCGAACTACAATGGCGAGCACCCGCAGACTCCTGAGTTTGCGGGTGTTTCTCTGTCCTGAGGTTGATACCTAATGCTGCATGCCAGATTCGATGACGCCGCCAGCGAGGCTCTCACTCAATGCGTAAAAGAAATCGAGCAAACGACCGACGTTGAACTCGTCCTCGTGGTGCGCGCGCGTTCGGCAGTTTATCGCCACGCCGACTACCTGTTTGCGGCCGTCGTTTCATTTCTCAGCCTTCTCTTTCTGCTCTTCGCACCATTTGATTTTCATTATTATTGGGTAGCCATCGATGTGGCGCTGGTGTTTGTGATCTGCGTCTACATTTCATCGCGCAGCAACGCGATTCGACGCCGGCTGACGACGAAAGATTTTCGCGCGCAGGCGGTGCGGCTCCACGCGGCGGCAATGTTTTATGAGGCCGGCATTGCCAACACCAGCGCAGAGCTGGGGCTGCTGGTCTACGTGTCGTTGTTTGAGCGGCGACTGGAATTGATTGCCGACCGGGGCGTGTTGCAGGGCGTGCCCGCGCTCGAGTGGAACGAGATGATGTTTGAGTTACACCAAATTGGGAGCCAGCCTGATCCGGAAACGCTGCAAGCAGGACTCGCGAAACTCGGAGCGCTGCTGGCCCAACATCTGCCGGCCACTGGAGAGAATCCAAATGAGCTGCCGGACGCGCCGCGATTTGAGTTCAAGTGATGTGAACAGGATGTCCAGGCTGTTAAGCAAAACGAAGCAGAAACGATCCACGAAATTACGCGAAAGACACGAAGTGCACTTCGCGTTAGTTCGTGTGATTTCGTGGATCGTATTTGCTGCTTCATTCGCTTTCCTGGCGGAAGAGGTTTACGCGCGGGTCGGCGGCGGACAGTCGTATGGCGGGAAGGGCGGCAGCGGAGGCGACGGCGATTCGGGCGCGCTAATTTATCTGGTCTTCCAGATCTTTCGTCTGCTCCTCTATCTCACAATCGAGTATCCGGCGATTGGTATTCCACTCGACATTCTCGTCGTCAGTGGCGTGATTTATTATTTTGTCCGTCGCGGCAGGAGAACATCCGAGTCCGCGATATTGAACCTGGATACTCACGAGGGTTCGACCGCGGACGTGGCTCGTCAATTCCAACAGCTCCGCAGGTTCGATCCAAACTTCTCGGAAATCGTCTTCACTGATTTTGTCTACGCGCTTTACGGCAAGGCCCACGATGCGCGCGGCCACGGCGCCACCGCGCTGGATCAGTTTTCACCCTATCTCAGCGAAGTCGCCCGCCAGAGTTTGTTGCAGCGCAATCCGCCGGGCCTAAAAGACGTGAAGGGCACAATCATCGGCGCGATGACGCCGCAGAGTGTGCGCGGACTGGAAACGCCGACGGTAAACATCAGTCTCACTTTTGAAACGAACTACACCGAAGTAGTGACTGACCAAAACGGCGCGGCAACTGAAATGACTTACTACGTCAACGAGCCCTGGGAACTCGAACGCAAGCGCGACGTGCTGTCTCCGCCGCCGGCCCAGGCCACGGCGCTGCATTGCCCGCGCTGCGGTGGGCCGCTTCAGAAAGACACGGTCGGCGCGTGCGCCTTCTGCGGCACGATGATCGACAGTGGCGAGTTTCAGTGGTACGTACGCGAGATCGTTTTGTTGAGCAAAGAAGCGCGCGGGCCATTGTTAACGTCAGACGTTGCGGAAGTGTGAACAAACTTCCCGAGCGTCGTGCAACCAGGTTTCGAACGGCGGCGCGCTGAGTTTGAAAGTAACAACCCGAGCTTCAACTGGGGACAGTTTCAATCGCGCGCTCACCTGATTTTCAACGAGTTGCAAACCGCCTGGTCAACGCTCGACTGGGAACGCGCGCGGCCGCATGAAACAGACAATCTTTTTCAGATGCATCAATACTGGATCGAAGCCTACAAGCGGCAGCATCTCCGCAACGTGCTCGATCAGCCAACGGTCACGGCTATGCAGCCGGTCAAGATTCAGGAAGACGCTTTCTACAATTCCATCACGCTAAGGATCGGCGCGCAGGGTTACGACTACACAGTTGCCGAAGACGAGCGGATCGTGAGCGGTTCAAAAACGAGTCTACGCCGCTGGAGTGAATACTGGACGTTTATCCGCAACCGCACCGCGCCACCAGCCGCCGCCCGTGCGGATCTGAATTGCCCTAACTGCGGCGCGCCGTTAAAAGTGAACAATGCCGGCGTTTGTCAATTCTGTGGTGGAAAGATAACCTCGGGTGAGTTTGACTGGGTGCTGTCGCGGATTGAACAGGACGAGTCCTACAAGGGTTGAAAATGACTTCGTGGTTTTTCGTGTGATTTCGTGGATGTTCTTTGTGTGAAGTAACAAATCGATCCACGAATTACACGAAGCTGCACGAAACATCCAATCCCGATTCGAATACATCGAACGACGGCAATTCTGTATGAATTCATCACTGGAGTTTTCCTTGAAACGCTTTCTTCCGATTCTTTTACTCCTCGGTTCCTTTCTTGCTCCGGCGGCGCAATTGGCGGGAGCGCCGCGCGCATCTTTGCAAAAGCCTCGCGGCACGCAAAGGCCACGGACCCCGCAAAAAACAACCCCGCCGCAGACGCCGCTCGCCTCTGAGCCGAAGCTCGTCAACAAGGTGCTTGCGAACGGCCTGGAGATTATCGTCCTGGAGGACCATTCTGTTCCGTTAGTGACAGTGGAACTGGCGGTGCGCAATGGTTCCTATACCGAGCCGCCCGAATTAAACGGCCTCTCGCATCTTTACGAGCACATGTTTTTTAAGGCGAACCGCGCGATAGTTAACCGCGACGAATACGTTCGCGACATCGATAGCCTCGGCATCTCTTACAACGGCGAGACCAAGGAGGAACTAGTCAACTACTACTTCACCACCACTACTCCAAACTTCGCCACGGCCATGCGCTTCATGCGCGACTCGACGCGTTATCCTGGCTTCGATCGCCGCTGGTACGAGGATCTGCGCGTCTCCGACCCGACTAAGTTTGAGGCGGTGAAAGAGTTTGTCGAACGGCAGTTTGAATCGGAGCGCGAAGCCGTGATTGCCGAACTCGATAGGCACGAGTCGAACCCATACGGGTTCCTTGCTCTCGATATGACTAACCGGCTCTTTTACAAATACCCCACCCGGAAGAGTCCGGGTGGTACGAAAGAGACAGTGCGCACGGCTACGACGGATATGATGCGTTTGATTCAGAGCCGTTACTACGTGCCGAACAACTCGGCGATCGTGGTCACGGGCGACATCACGCCCGCCGCAGCCTTCCGCGCGGTGGAGGAATTGTTTGGCGACTGGGAACGGCGCGCGAAGGATCCCTTTGTCGAGTTTCCTTTGGTGGAACATCCCCCGCTGGCGCGGAGCGAAGCCGGAATCATCAAACAGCCGATTCAGAATATTGTCGTCAGTCTCGGCTGGCATGGCCCATCAGTCGGCAAGGACGACGCCGCGACCTACGCCGCAGATGTCTTCTCCTTTATCCTGCGTCAGCCCAATTCGCGCTTCCAACGCGCGCTCGTGGATTCGGGACTGGTGACCGGCGCTAACTTTGGCTACTACACGCAACGCAACGTCGGCCCCATTGGTCTCAACGCGCAAACCACTCCGGAAAAAGCTCGTGCGGCAATGCGCGCCATCTATGAAGAGATTGCGCATTTCGACGATCCCGATTATTTCACTGACGAAGAACTGGAAAGCGCTAAGGCGCTGTTGGAAGCCGACGACCTCTATTCGCGGGAAAAGCTCTCGGATTATGCGCACACCATTAGCTTCTGGTGGGCGTCGACCGGGCTTGAATATTTTCGTGGCTACCTGGGCCGCTTGCGGGCCACCTCGCGAGCCGATATCAGCCGCTACCTCAAGACCTATGTTCTAAACAAGCCACACGTCGGG
>JANMVC010000322.1:0-2874 GCA_031392315.1 Pyrinomonadaceae bacterium
AACTGATCAGCGTGCTCGCCACGCAGCCGCAGATGTTCATGGCTTCTGCCAGTCCCGCGTTGAGCCAGATGAGCACGGGTGAATCGCGCGAGCGGCTGGCCGAAGTTTGCATTGCCCTGGCCCAGGCCACGCTGCTGTTGAGCGGCGCCGGCGTCTGCGTGGTGTTGATGGTTAACCACGGTTTCGTCGAGCGTTGGGTGGGCGCGGATCAGTATGGCGGATTCTGGCTGACCGCGCTGTTGCTTTTGAGCATGCTGCTGCGCCATTGGAATTTGACGCTGGGTTACACGATCTTTTCATTTGGTTACGAACGGCGACTGTGTGTGACCGCGCTAGTTGACGGCACGCTGAGCATCGGCGCGGTGGCGCTATTCGTTTGGATGTATGGCTTGATCGGGGCGCCGCTGGGAATCATGACCGGAGTTTCCCTGGTAAGTTTACCGGCAAACCTGACGGCGCTGGCGCGCGAAAGCAAGTTGACGGTTTGGCAACTGGTGAAACCTTTGTCGGCATGGTTCATTCGTTTCGCAGTGCTGATCTTGCTTGCCGGAGCGCTGGCCAGAATGTGGTCGCCACGGACAGTGCCGCTTTTGGCTGCCACGGCGGCGGCGAGCGGACTCGTTTATTTATTGATTATGTTTCCGCTGGCGCTGCGTCATCCGCTGGGCCAGTATGTGCGTCCGCGGCTGCTTCCGCTCCAGGCCTGGTTGTCGGGTCTGCGTTCGCGTTCGAGCGCCGCGTCCTAGTGGGTGCAGCGCCGAGGGGATAGCGGCAGTATCAGGATTTCGTTTTATGATAAAGCGTTTCGTCCCGCCCATTCTGCTTGATGCCAAGAGATTTGTTTTCAGAAGTTAGCGCCAAAAATAAATGGACACTGGCCAGCCATTAATTTCCGTAGTCTTGCTTAGCTACAACCGCCCGCTCTATTTGCGCGAGGCGTTGAGCGCACTGGTGAGCCAATCGTATGAAAGGCTGGAGATAGTCGTGATTGACAATCCCAGTCATGCGAGCGGTGAGATCGCTGAACTCGTCAGGCAGTATCCACAGATCAAGTTAATTCAGAGCAGTACGAATCTGGGCTACACCGGCGGAATGAACAAAGGCATCGAGAGTGTTTCCGGCGACTACATCTGCCTGACTGAAGACGACATCGTGATGCATCCCGACTGCATTCAAAACTTTTTCACCTACCTGGATGGCCATCCCGAAACCGGATTGATCGCGCCAATGATTTTGAATAAGGCGGCGCGGACTATTCGCTGGGCCGGTGGGAACTTCGAGTTGGGCGGCGTCTACAAAATGAAAATCTTCGGCGCGGGGGAAACGGACACCGGCCAATTTGCCGCACCGTTCGAGGTGAATTTCATCGACGGCGCCACGATGTTCGCACGCACGGACCTGTGGAGACGTCTCAACGGATTTCGGGACGACTTTTTCATGTACGTCGAAGCTGTGGAGTTTAGCGCGCGCGTGGCGTTGACGGGACAGAAACTGGTGGTGGTGCCGCGGGCGAGGGTCGATCATTTCGAACCACCCGATAAGCCGACGCCGCCCGAGATCGAGTTTCACAAGATCAAGAATTTCTTCGCGCTCTATTTATTGCATGCGCCGCTCGGCAACCTGCCCGAATTTCTGCTGCGGTATGGCGTGTTGAATACCGTGCGCGCTGCGTTGGGTCGTCGCGGCAACACCCGGTTAACCTTGCGCGCTTTGTGGTGGGTCGCAAAAAACACGCCGCGACTTTTGCGCGAGAGACGCCGAGGCGTGCCGCAGTTGAGCGCTGTGGAAACTAAACCGGCGGCCGCCAGCCCACTGAGAAATGAACAAGCTCCGCAGGCTTTGAACAACTAATGGCATTCAAGGAATCACTTCGAGACGTCACATACAAAGTAGCGCCCAGTCGCATTCTGGCCGGCTACCATTACCTGAAAACCGTGCACCATGCGCGGCGTCTGAGCGCGCTGAGGGACAGCGGCGGGGACCGCCAGGTTTGGTTGGACGCGCTCTGGAGTTCTCATTTCTTTCGGCCCTTGCAAAAGCAGTCGGAGATTCTGGGTTTGGTGGAAATCGTGAAGCACCTTAAGCCTTCGACAATTTGCGAGATTGGCGCGGCCGGCGGGGGAACCACGTTTCTGCTGGCCCATGCCGCGCCGCGCGACGCGGTGATCGTTACGGTCGACCTGATATTTAGCGAGCGACGCAAAGCCGCGCTCAAAAAGTTTGCGATCGGCGAGCAAAAGATTTTCTGTTTGGAAAAGGATTCGCACCGGCAGGAAACGGTAACTGACGTCAGCAATTGTTTGCCCGGAGGTAAACTCGACGTGCTCTATCTGGATGGGGACCACAGCTACGAGGGCGTCAAAGCCGACTTCGATTTGTTCAGCCCGCTGGTCAAACCCGGCGGCATCATCGTCTTCCATGACATCGTCCCGGATTTCAAGACGCGCCATGGAATTCAGACCACAAGCTACGCCGGCGGCGTGCCGCAGTTTTGGCAGGAGCTCAAGGCTGTTCACAAAAATGTGGAAGAGTTGGTTGAGGATTCGGCCCAGGACGGATACGGCATTGGTATCCTGCATTGGAAAAATTAGGAATGACAGTTTCCACAACACCAAACATTAAACAGGACGAGCCGACTGCCGCAGATCTGTATCTCGATCTGATGAAGAAGTGTTTGGCGAATTTGATTTATGGAGAACTCGAAGGGTGGCCGGTTGAGCCGCAAAACCCGCTGAAGCGAAAGATCGTCGCCGGCTTTCGCGCGCGCGGGATGAAGCTGGTTTGGGACCGCCCTTACGACCCGCAGGCCCGGCTCCTTGGCGAAGATCGACCGGCCGGGGCGCACACCATGATGGGCATTAAGCGGCTGGAGAA
>JANMVC010000331.1:0-5201 GCA_031392315.1 Pyrinomonadaceae bacterium
GCGCGGACAAAGTTTGAGAGCGACGAAACTGGAGCGGCCGCTATAGCACCAGCAGACCCCTGGCCGGACTTCTGCGAAAACTGTGCGTTCGTAATTGACTCGAATCGCGCATCGGGAAAATCAACTACACTCGCTTCCAGCCTTTCAACGGTTTCGGTGCTCGCGTACAAAACGCGGAAGTTGATCTTCTCCGGATGATTTTCGTCAATCGTTGGTGAGGTGGAAATAATCTCGCCATGTTCCCCGAGCTTTTCTTTCAGCCGCTGAAATTGCTGCTCGAAGTCACTGAGATCGAAGCTGGTGGCTACCACAAAAAGCGAGCTGCCCTCGCCCACAGCGCTCGTCAGCCGATGCATTTCCGCATCAGTCAAGGACTTTGAAATTTCAGGCGGAATGCTGGCGAGTCTCGTTGCATACCAGCGTCCAGCTGGCCAGTGGCTGTGTTGGCGGCGGTCCGGAGTCGCTCAAACAGGGCGGTTCGCGAGGGCTCCGTTGCTCCCGAGGCTGCGTTGCTCAGGCTTTCACCCAGCGCATCCACGGCAGCGGATAGCGTGTCGATCAAGCCGTTGTCGAATTGGATTTTCCCTGTTCGCAACCCATCAAGCACGCTCTCGAGTTCATGAGCGATCTGGTTCACTGGTGTGAGCCCGGCGGCTGCGGCCGAACCTTTTACGCTGTGTGCGTTACGGAAGATTCGGTCGATCAACTCACGCAACTGGCGCGGCGAAAGTTTACCAGGCGCTTGGCTACGTAGTTCATCGAGACCGGCGAAGAGATGTTCGACAAGCTCTTCTATCTCGATCAGAAATTCGCGTTGCGTTTGGTCCACGAGGGGATAGTAGTTGGTAAACGAGGATTAGTGAATAGAGAAGTCATGGTTGCGGAGAAGGTTGCGGTTCATCGTCGTCTTCCTGCTCAACTTCATCCGCCGGCGATTCTTCCGACTCCTCAGGTTCGACGTGCACCTGCGGCTGTTGTTCATCCAGATCGCGCTTGATGGCGTCGAGGATGCCGTTGATAAATTGGGTGGCTTCGTAAGTGGAAAAGCGGCGGGCAATTTCAAGCGCTTCGTTGATGGCTACTGTGCGTGGAGTGGGCTCGTAAAGAAACTCGTAAACAGCGAGACGGAGAATGTTGCGATCTACGATTGCCATGCGCGGGATGCGCCAGTGTTCCGCGCGCGAACGGATTCGTTCATCAAGCTCCTCGATCCGCGAGAGAGTGCCGCGCGCGAGCCGCGTCGCAAACTCGCGTGCGCCCGCTTCCAGATCGGCGTCGCCAAGCTGCGCCCAGTAAAGACGTAAAACGTCTTCCGGCACAGCCTCGGCCACATCAGCCGCAAAGAGCATTTGCAAGGCGCATTCACGCGCCTTACGTCGCGAACCCATAAAACACCAGTGAAAAGTGAAGAGTGACGAGTGAAAAGCCTGGACAAGTTCTTAACTTGTCACTTGTCACTTTTCACTCGGCACTGCCTTGTAAAGATTGACCAACTCCACTGCCGTCGTGGCAGCTTCAAAACCCTTGTTCCCTAACTTCACGCCGGCACGATCAATCGCCTGGTCCACCGTGTCGGCCGTTACAACTCCGTAAACTACGGGCACGCCCGTTTGCAATCCCGCCTCGCCAATACCACGGGTGACTTCAGCCGTGATGTATTCGAAGTGTGGCGTCTGGCCGCGAATAATCGTGCCCAAACAAATTACCACATCGAATTTTCCCGACTCGGCGAGCCTTAAGGCCAACAGCGGAATCTCGAAAGCCCCAGGTACTCGATAGACCTCGACGGCCTTGTCGTCTGCGCCTAATCGGCCCAGCGCATCGAGCGCACCTTCAAGCAGACGGGAGCTGATGAAGTCGTTCCAACGACTGGCGACAATCGCGAAACGAAATCCCTGACCGTTAAGTTGACCTTCGTGAATTACTGGTTTCAAGAACGAATGGCTCCGAGTCGACGGCTGTTAGCAAGCAATTCGCAGTATAGGTGATGCGTTTGGGAGCGGCAAGTTAGAGGGTTTCCGGCTTCCAAGCAGAAGCCCGACCATAAGGGAGGGCTCTTGAATTACCTGGTTTGGCGGTGCGCGTCGGTCTGAGCCCTCCCTTACAGTCGGGCTTCTGCCATTTCAGGCTCCCTTGAAGACGGGTGGACGTTTTTCCAAAAATGCGCGCGTACCTTCGCGCACGTCCTCCGTAGCGAAGAGACTGGCGAAGAGTTCAGATTCCAAAGCAAGACCATCCGCGAGCAGCAGTTCACTTCCCAGCGTCATTGCTTTGAGACACGCACGAATCGCAAGGGGCGCAAGCAGCGCAATTTCATTGGCCAACGCCTCAGCTTCGGTTAACACGTCGCCGCTGGCGAGCCGGTTGATCAATCCAATGCTCAACGCCTCATCTGCCGCGACGGTGCGAGCCGTCAGCATCATCTCCGCCGCTCGACCGTTTCCAATTTCGCGCGTGAGCCGCTGTGTGCCGCCGTAGCCAGGAATTATTCCCAGCTTCGCTTCGGGCAAACTGAAGCGCGCGTTGCTCGAGGCGACGCGAAGGTGGCAGGCCAACGCTAACTCGCAACCGCCGCCGGCAGCGATGCCATTGACGGCGGCGATTACCGGCACAGGAAAACTTTCGATCTGATTGCAAAGCGACTGGCCGCGCTGGGAGACTTCTTCAGCCTGTTCCTTAGCGAGGTCGCTCTTGGCGAGGTCGCTTAGTTCGCTGATGTCAGTGCCGGCACAGAAAGCCTGGTCGCCTGCGCCGGTGAGGATAACAACGCGCAAGCCTGCGTCGCTCCCGAGCCTGGTGAACGTCTCGCTCAGCGCCGAAATCATGTCGCGCGAAAGTGCATTGAGCTTCTCCGGACGGTTCAGCCGAATGATCTCAATTGCATCTCGTCGCTCAGCGTTGATGAGAGCCATGATTATGGAGTGCGGTGGCAAGCGCAGCACGACACCGCTTGCATCGTTGCTAGTTGTTGGAGCTAAAGCGCCGTCGCCGCTTCGCTGTGCCGGCGCACCCCAAAAAAACTACACGAGATTCATCGGAGTTGGATTCTTGGGATCCTTGTAGTCGTAGAATCCGCGGCCTGACTTTCGTCCGTATAAACCAGCCAGCACCATCCGCTTCAATAACGGGGGCGGCGCAAAGCGCTTCTCGCGAAATTCGTCAAACATGATCTCGGCGATGTAGTAAGTGGTGTCGAGCCCGACGAAGTCGCCGAGGGTAAACGGTCCCATCGGATAACCCAGCCCGAGCTTCATCGACGTATCAATGTCTACAATCGACCCAACGCCTTCTTCCAGGGCGCGAATAGCATCGAGCATGTAGGGCACGAGCAGACGGTTAACGATGAAGCCGCTGCGGTCGCCGGCGCGCACCGGCACCTTGCCCAAGCTCTTACCAAATTCGATTCCCTGTTCGTAAACAGCATCGTCCGTCAGGATCGTGCGCACTACCTCGACCAGCTTCATCAGCGGGACCGGATTGAAAAAATGGAGCCCGATGAAACGCTGCTGACGCTCGGCGGAAGTCGCTGTCATCATCGCGGTGATTGATATGGACGAAGTGTTTGAAGCGAAGATCGTTTCCGGCTTACAAATCCGATCGAGCTCCGCATAAGTTTTTCTTTTCTCGTCGAGGTTCTCGATGATCGCCTCGATGATGATGTCGCAGTCGGCCAGATCCGCAAAAGAAGTAGTGCCGGACAAACGGTCGCGAATCGCCTTTTGCTGTTCGGCGGTGATCGAACCCTTGTCCGCAAACCTTGAGAGCGACTTCTCGATGCCGACAAATCCTTTTTGGATCAGTTCATCAGAAACTTCCCGCACCACGGTTTCAAATCCCGCGCTGGCCGCGACCTGGGCAATGCCCGAGCCCATCAATCCGCAACCCAATACTCCAACTTTCTTAATTTCCATCTCGTTTCTTCTCTCCTGTTCTTCGTAACGCAAACTGTTAGTTTGCGTCTTTGTGCAACTTATCCATTTGATTTGACTCAGATTCGCAAACTAACAGTTTGCGCTACATTACTTTCGCCGGTTCCACCTCTTCTTATAACGCAAACTGTTAGTTTGCGTCGGTGGCAGCTTATCCATTTGATTTGACTCAGATTCGCAAACTAACAGTTTGCGTTACATTACTTCGCCGGCGCCAATTCAATCAGGCCGTAGTTTTTCCCGTTGGTTTTGAGCCACTGATTATACTCGTTGCTCCAGGCAACGAAATCCAGCGTCAATTGATGCAGTCCTGTTTGGGGCTTGCTCGGCGGAGAACCGCTCGGTTCTTTGCCGCCGGTCGCGAGCGCTCTTGCCCGCACCAGAAACACTTTCATCCGATCCCGCAAGTCGTCAGCCATCGGATCGAGCGACGGCAAAGTTTCTAATGCCTTGACAGCACCATCTACCTTGCTGGTGTCACCCTCTTTGACCGCCTGAAAGAAGGCTTCCTGTGCTTCATTCATCCCTTTGGCCCAGGCGACAAACTTTTGCGTGTTTGGATCTGGGACCTGGTCCACCGGGGTGATCAAAGCCGACGGAATAGGATCTCTGAAGTGTCGCGTCGTCATCAAGAAACTGACTGCCACCAACACAATCGCCGCCACCTGAAGCACACGCCAGGTGATCGCGATTCCTGACTTCTCGCCGGGTCGCCGGTAGTCAATAGCGAGTGCCAGCAGCGCGCCGGCGGCTAATCCGCCCAGGTGGGCCGCGTTATCGATGAAGCCGCGCAACACATAGCCGATGAAGAGATTCATCAGAATCATCGGGAGCAGGCCGGTGCCGAAAGCGCGTTTGAAACCTTCGGGCAGTTCATGTCGATACTTGATGCCAAAAACGAAGAGCACGCCCACCAGTCCAAACAGCGCACCGGAGGCTCCTGCGGAAGGCTCATCGGCGGATTTGAAGATGAACCGCACGAGCGGCCCGCCTGACAAACCCGGTCTGACGGTCAGGTAGCTGGCCACCACACCCGCTATTCCAGTCAAAACCCAAAACACCAAAAACTTTGCCGAGCCGTAAAGCTTCTCAACATATGGGCCGACAATCCAAAGGCTGTACATGTTCACGAGCAGGTGCAGCAGGTTGACGTGGAGAAACATCGGCGTGACGAAGCGCCACCATTCGTGCCGCGCCTGAATGTATTGGTTGAGCTTGGCGCCGAAGGGTATCAGCACTTCGTTTGGGAGTGGTGTCACCATGCTGAACGAG
>JANMVC010000286.1:0-2637 GCA_031392315.1 Pyrinomonadaceae bacterium
GAGCGGCATCTCATTTGGATTGATGCTCGCTTCCAAATATTTTCCGCACTACCTCGGTCTCAACTCGCTTTACCATCATTACTTTCATGTGCGGCAGAAAGAACCAGGCGACCCGCCAGGAAAAACCTCGCGAGTTTTTTACGTCGCGCTGGTGATTGCATTCCTGGTCGTGAATCCCCCGGTGCTGTTGCCGCAGGTTTGGAGTTACCTGAGTGTCTACATGGGCGAGAAATTGCTGGTCCACTCCGGTTATCTGTTTGCCGATCACCTTTACATCAATCAGGTTTCCCACACGCCCTTCGGCACCCCAGTCTATTTCTATTTGGTGTTTATGGCGATCAAGATTCCCCTGATTGTGCTGGCGTCGTTTATTGCCGGCTTGATTGTTTCCGTCAAACGCCGGCTCAATCCCGGACATGCATTTTTGCTATTCATGTTTCTGCTTTGGATCGTTCCTTATTCATTGATTGGCGCGAAATGGTTGCGCTACACGCTTTCGCTCATGCCGGTGGTTTATATGCTGGCAGCGGTCGGCGTGATTGAGATAATCAGATTTGTGAACTCGCGTTTGAACTTTGCGACTGTGGGCCGCGCGGGAGTGGCGGCGATCATGGTGGCGATTCTTTTGGGACTGCCGGCGTGGACCGCATACTCGGCTGGCCCTCACTACGCGCTCTACACCAACGCGCTCGGCAGAAACCACATCGGATACTTTTTCCCGCACGATGAGTTTTATGACGACGGCCTGCGCGAGGCGATTAGATTTGTTTGCCGCACTGCGCCGCCATCGGCCACCATTGCGCACGAAACGCCCGCGGTCACGCGCTACTATCTGCGCGAAGTCGGACGCACGGACCTGAAATCGAGAGCGATTTCCGCACCTGACTTCGATCCGGCAAGCGTTTCCGGCCCGGCCTATTTTATTATTCAGCGCGGCCGGACCTATTTTGAGAATCGCGAGAAGATCGATTTCATCCGAACTCATTTTAGGAAAGTGCACGAAGAGAAGGTTGACGGGCATACGGCTGCGGAAGTATTTGTAAACGAAGCTCCGTGATTCGCTTGTTCCGCGTCTGAACGCAGATCGAGAATGATCCACTAATCACACGAAGTGGCACTAAGAATCGTTTCGCGTGAGTTCGTGTGTTTCGTGGATCGCTTGCTTTTGGTAACCCCTGGCGAAAAATGAAAACAACTACCACGCGTCTAAGCCTTGCTCTTGCGCTTCTGCTGCTTACGGTAACAACGTTCTTCGCGCCGCCAAGCCAGAGCGCCGGCAAGCGAGTTCACATAACAGTCCTCGGCACTACCGACCTGCACGGCAACATTCTTCCCGTCGACTACTACACTGACAGACCCGACAACCGTGGCTTGGCAAAAGTAGCAACCTTGATCAAGCGTGTTCGCAAGGAAAACGAGAACGTCGTGCTGATCGATTCCGGCGACACCATTCAAGGGACGCCGCTCGCCTATTATCACAACAAGAAAAACAACCAGCCTCCGGATCCGATGATGCTGGCAATGAGCGCGCTCGGCTACGACGCGATGGCCGTCGGCAATCATGAATACAACTTCGGATTGAAGGTGCTGGAGAAAGCTCGCGGCGAAGCAAGGTTTCCCTGGCTGTCTGCCAACACCTACAACAAGGGAACAACCAAAACCCACTACCAGCCTTACCTCGTCAAGGAAGTAGCTGGCGTGCGCATCGGGATCCTGGGACTGACCACGCCCGGAGTGCCCACCTGGGAAAATGCGCCAAACTATGCCGGACTTGAGTTTCATCAACCGCTGCTCGAGGCGAAGAAGTGGGTGCCGGTGTTGCGCGGAAAAGAACGCGCCGACGTCGTGGTCATCGCCATGCACATGGGTATCGAGGAAGACTTGCGCACGGGCGAGTTGAATCCGGGGCAGGTTTTGAATGAAAACCAGGCTGTCGCGATCGCGAAGCAGGTTCCCGGCGTAGATCTTATTTTCATGGGCCACACGCATCGCGACACACCGGCAGTTTCGGTAAACGGCGTGTTGCTGACGCAGGCGAATCATTGGGGCCGTCATCTCGCCCGCGCGGATATTTATCTTGAGAAGGTTGGGAGCCGCTGGCGAATTTATGCGCGCGCCGCCCGCACGATTCCTGTCGACGATAAAGTGGTCGCGGACGAAGAAATTGTAAAACTCGCAGAGCCCTACAATCGGGAAACGCAAGCGTGGTTGTCGCGCGATATTGGAAACTCCGGCAAGGAATTGAAGGCGACCGAAGCGCGTTTTCGCGACACCGCGATTCTGGATCTAATTCAGCGGGTGCAAATGGAAGTCGGTAAGGCGGACGTATCGATGGCTGCGGTCTTCAATCCTGAGGCGCGTATCCCGAAGGGTTCGGTGACCGTGCGGGAGATGGCCGGGCTTTATGTTTATGAGAACACGCTGGTGGTTTTGGAAGTGACGGGCCAACAGGTGAAGGACGCGCTGGAACATTCGGCTACCGGCTCTCGCTCGCGGGCACGCTCGGCGGCGTCCAGACGCCGGCGCTGCTGGGCGAGGTGGGCGGCGACTTGAAGTACAGCCTCACGCCCAGCCTCACGCTTGACGCGACCGTCAATACCGACTTCGCGCAGGTCGAAGTGGACGATCAGCAGGTCA